>CALRGQ010000035.1 GCA_943357915.1 Candidatus Peribacteria bacterium | reverse complement strand
GCGCATATGACTTCAGAATTCTCTGCGTATTTGAGCGTTTCTTTTGACGGAATTTCTTTCCACAATCACGGCATTTCCATCGCTGTCGATTCTTGTATGTTCCGTCTTTCTTGATCGAGCGCGAACTACATTCAGAACATATTTTTCATTGTAAACAGGGAAAATTTCATCATATCTTGGCTAAGACAACAGGTAAACGCTTCATTTTAGCCCCCATAATTTTCCATTAAGCCCTTTCCGATGTAGTACGTTGCAGATGCAAGAACGCGACCACGAGCAAGGAAATCTGCGAAAGCCTTGTAGTCGAATTCAGCAAGCCCCGTAAGTTTCAGCTCACGCAAATAGTGGTACAGATTGCTGCCATCGACGAGAATAGCGATACGTTCAGTGGGCATGAGTTAGCAGAATGTTGCAATCCTCGAAGGGAGTCATAGGTGTATGAACGTACACCTTCTACGAAATACGCGCAAATATTTTTGGAGGTTTTATACATTGTCCGAACACTGTTAAACTAAAATCCATGTTAAGGCCATTTCCATCAACTCAGGCTCTTAAAAGAAAATGGTGGCACAGGCTAATAGAGGTGATAGTTATAGCCCTTACAATTACAGTTTTTCTTATTAGCATTTTTGGCATTTTAGATGCAACTAAAGAGAAAACGGTTTTTTATTTCCAAGATGGATATTCATCCATTGATCAGGAAGAAATAAGCATTAATTCCAATACTTCAGTTAATCGCATCTACGATCTTACAAAAGCGTTAAGCGGGAAAGGATATGATCCAGAATGGATTACTTATAATTGTCTAAAAACTGTAGTAAGCAATATTCTCGATCCAACTTTTACGAACATCAGAGCTGTTATTTCTAATAATGAGATAGGAAAGAATGATTGTAATCTTGCTCCTGTTACATATAAATATTGGCGAGGTTGGGATCCCTTGAGTTTATTTTGGTTATTACTTGCACCAATAACATATTTAATACTGTCCCTAATTGATCGTATTTTTCTCTACGTAATTTATGGGAAGGAGCTTCCCAAATAATTGGATAGGCTTTAGAACGATTCATTCAATGATTTGTTACTTGCTGCAAATTCTAAGATCTACCCCACCCCAGCCATTCTGCCTCGCAAGAGTCTATGAACATCTCAATTCTTAATACCTTCTTTTCTTATTTGGCAATTATTGCCGTTTCTTTGTCATTTATTTCCATAGTAGGCAAACAATGGACGGGGAACATTTTAGATAAACAAAAAGCAATTGAAATTGCATCATTAAAATCTCGTCATCTTACCGAGTCGCAGAAATCCGATCTATTGGCATTGATTTCAAATAAATCAGATCGGATTTGTTTCATGAGTCTTTTCACAGATGGTGAGAGCTCGGATTTTGCTGATGAACTTGATTCGATCTTTCGCCAAGCAAAATGGGAAGTATTGAAGCGCAGTAAAACTTCACTAAATGATTTTGATCACTTGGGTGTTTTTTATACATCCGATGATCGTCAGCAATCTGCATACTTCGTCTGTGAATCGTTGCAAAAAATAGGTCTGGATTGTCGGTGGGAAATGATACGCGAAAATTCTGTCGGCGGACCGCATCAGCCAAACGCAATATATGTTGTTATCGGGAGAAAGCCGAAGGCTACATGATTTCTCAAATCACCCACCAGCCCAGCTTTTTTACATTCAGTTGATTGACGCCACCAGATTAAGGTAGCCTTTGTCCAGCCTATGACTTTTCGTCCATCCACATTGATCGGCGGCACGGCAATTTCCGCAGCAGTTGTTGCCGGGATTCTGATGTCACTTCAGAACTTTGATGCCGAGAAGGTTGCTTGTCCGGATATCGCTGCATCTCGCGCAAGCCTTCAAGCGATGTACGAGGCGGGCGTGAATGCGAGTGTTCAGGTCTACGCAGGCGAGAAGGCAGCCGCAGAGGACACTCTGAGCCGATGCTTAAACGCAGAACCTATTGATCCGTGTGAAGATCTGCAGAAAACACGTGATGCCGCAGTGGCTGGTTTCAATGGAATTTCCTCTCCTTCAGACAGCGCGCCATACGCTGACTTTCAGAATTACTTTACGCAACGAGAGGATGCATACAATACGTACAAGAACGCGAAAAGTGCTCTCGATCAGTGCCGTGCGGCCAATCCGCCAAAGCCTGATCCACCGTATGAGAAGTCAGATGGCAAAGCGTGTTTTGATGCCTACGATGCTACAGTCGCAAGCATCCAGAATACCTTTGAAGAAAACACACAGGCGCTGAAAGCCGCTCTCAAGGCGGCAATGGACGCTCTGGCTGCGCGTGAAAAGGCCTGCAATCCCCCTACGGAGGGGAAGGAAAAGTTTACTGACCCTACTGTGACCGACGGTGGGCAGAGTGACGGAAGCACTCCGGTTGAGATCCTGAATTGCGAAGCAGTCGACTCTAACTTGGATGCTGAACTGATCGCACTTCGAAGCCGAGCTGCTGCACTCGTCATAGAAATTCAGGCTGCACAGGACAGTATCAACAATGTGAGGGAGCGCATGAACCCGCTTGAGCGCAATCTACGAGATGTCGATACGTGGATTCCGCCCCAGGCCGCAAAGACGCAGTTTGAAGGAGCGCTCAATGCACTTCGCGCTGAGCGGAAAGTATCGATCGAATCGTCACTCGAATTTTACCGAAATCTTTTGAAGAGAAGAGAGGCCGAGAAGGCTGAGCTGGAGCGTGAGCTCAGCGAGACCCAAGCAAAAATCGCGGCACGCTTGGCTCAGATAGCGAAAGAAAATGAGGCACGGCAAAGAAATTTCCCGACGTATGTACATCTTTCAAAGCCCGATGAGTGCAAGTATTACCATTGCCACGGAGTCCTGTGTGGTAGACCTGATCCAGCGCAAGATGGTTGTGGACACGGTACGACAACGGAGAGCGACACAGAATGTAAGCAATTCATTAAGGCGTACTTGAAAGCGGCGGGAGGGAAGTAGTGGTTTGCGCGTATGTGTTGTCACAGTACTAGTGCATCACTAGTATCTAGCGTATGGATACAACGCGTTTGATAGTAACCGACGCATGGAAAGCCTGCTATCCCGGTGCAGTCGTTGGTATTCTTGCGATGCGAAACGTCGACAACCCGGCAAGTAACTTGGCAGTCGATACTCTTATGCGCGAAAAAGAGAATGAATTGCGGACGAAATTTGTGGGACAAGATCGTGCGACACTCAAAAATATTGACCGTATCAAAGCCTATGAAACGTATTACGCAGTCTTTGGGAAACAGTATCATGTTCTGTTGCAGCTGGAGTCGATCGCGCTTAAGGGCAAGCCGTTTGCAAGTACTGGAGCGTTGGTCCAAGTCATGTTCGTCGCTGAAGTTGGGAACTTGATCCTGACTGCGGGACACGACCTCGATACGCTCGTCCTTCCCTTAACACTCGATATCGCGAAGGGCACGGAAAACTATCTGGGATACAGTGGAAAACCACAGACACCAAAGCAGAATGATATGATGATTTCTGATGCTGAGGGCATTACATCAACAGTGATTCTCGGTCCGGATCAACGTACGCGGATTCATGCTGGCACAAAAAACGTTCTTTTGGCGGCATATGCACCAGCAGGAATTGGTAAAGAAGCGATGCTGCATCATCTGCAGGACATGAGAGATGGAGCGCTTTTGATTGCGCCTAGCGCCTCTATCGACCTACTTGAGGTGTATGAGGCATGAGGGATCGAAGCGTTCGTATGTATCACGGTCTACTAAAAGATTATGGTCAGTGAAGGTTCATAGGAACGCACGGATGTGATCATCAGTTTACTTACACTGTATACGCTCGTCCGGTTTTTTCGGTCACGATGATACGAAACAGAGTGGATTTTCGGTCATTCACCATTAGCGGAGTTGATTTTTCTTCAAACGAATAACGGGGAATCGCAATGCCAACGTTTTCTTGTATGCCACTGAGGCGCTGTGTCAGACGTTCAAGAATGGGTATGGCTTCTGCCTTCTCGAGCTTGTCAAAATCCATTTCCTCAAACGACCCCCAGCACATCACGCTTTTCCATTCGCGCTCATTCTGTTTCTGTACCTGGAAACATACTAACGGATTGTTACGCAGGATTTCTATTTTTTTACCCTCGGTCGTTTGTCCATAGATCACGTTCTCATGGAAAACATACGCGAGCGGCACGATGTATGGCTTCCCATTATTACAGCATGCGAGATGTCCATAGACTTCTGATGTGAGCAGAGTGTCCATCTCTGTGTCTGATAAGAGTTGTTCCATGCCGCCAGCATAGCAGGGGCGGGGATTATATCATCCCCATGGCTTGTTGAATTTTCCGTGCGATCGTTCCCGGATGTGGCACATGGGCAATCTGTGCTTTTCCTTCGAAATCCAGTGTTCCGTAGTTGAGGATCGATTGCAGAATCGTTGTCTTGTGCACCTGCATCGCTTTCAGTTTTTCGAATGAGATTTCGATCGTGTCCTCTGCGAAGAGCAGCCCTGCATGTATGTAGACGACTCGCTTGTCCGTCACGATGATGTCAACGTTCGATTCCGCCATCAAAAACCAGAAGAACCAGTGATGCACGGATGTCAGTAGGATGAGTCCGGCAGGGAATGTCACCATTGAGATGCCCGATTCCGCCGATGTGGCGAAAAAACTAGACAAGAGCGCAATACCGGCAACAGTGATGATTGCGTAGACGATCGAGGGGAAGACATACTTGATCCAATGTTCGTCAGTGAGGAATAGAAGGCGTTCGTTGGGATGTACTGGAATGGGCACGTCACGCTTGATCCAGTATTGGCTGAGTCCGGAAAGTTCGTCGTTCACGATTGGGGGAGAAGAGAGCGGAGGAATGGGAGTGCGGAGACGAGGAGTATCAGCACAATGATGAAGACATAGATCCATGGAAGGACGCCCATCAGTCGGGGTTTCGGGATGTGTCGGTCGACCTGCAAAACAGAAAGGAAAGCATGGCGATGAATGCTTAGTCTACGGCGCAGCAGCAGACCCGATATGAGCGTCATCACAGAGAGGAGATCGATGATGAGAATCGCAATATGTAGCGGAGTCATGCGCGTATCGTATCAGGACTGCTTGTTATTTTGTATCTTCGGCAGGTCGCAGACGACATTCAAAGGATGTGCCACGTGCTCTGGTTCTTTCCCTTGCATCCATTGATCGATACTGCGGCAGCTATCGCTGTACATATTTCGCATCGAATCATCAGCGTAAAAAGCGATGTGCGGAGTCGTGACGACGTGCGGGTGCGAAATAAGTTCTTTGTTTTCCGTAAAATTCTGTTCATGTTCCAGAACGTCTAGAAGGGCGTATCCTACTTTGCCGCTCTTGAGGGCATCAAGAAGTGCGCGGGAATCAATCAGTGAGCCACGAGCGGTATTAACGAGGATCACACCGTCTTTCATCGCTGCAAATGCCTTAGCGTTGATCATATGTTGCGTCTCTTTGGTGTCCGGAACATGCAGCGTCATAATATCGCTTTGCTGAAAAGCGTCCTCGAGAGAAACATACTTCACTCCCAGTTTCTCGACGATCTGAAGCGTGCGGCACTGATCAACCGCCAGAATCTCCATGCCGAATCCGTAGGCGATCTCGGCTACTCTTCTTCCGATCTTGCCGGTGCCGATAATGCCGATGGTCTTTCCGCGCAGTGCCATTCCTCGGAGTCCGTGATAATCAAACGTTCCGCTTTCCACTTGTTTATCTCCTTCGGGGATATGACGTAGTTTTGAAAGCAGTAATGCAAAGACATGTTCTGCGATGACGTGTGAACCGTAGTCAGGGACATTGCAGACGGTGATACCGCGTTTCTTGCATGTATCCATATCAATGTGGTCGCACCCGACAGAACGCGTACAGATGAGCTTGAGATTCGTCAGCTTTTCGATGATGTCTTGTGTGAAATGCGTCTTGATAAAGCACGAAATAACGTCTGCATCTTTACATGCATCGACCAGCGCATCGCCGCTGAGCGTGTCACTGATAATCTTTCCCTGAGGGAAACGCTGTTGTACGAATGCGTGATCTTCCGTATCGACTTCCAGAAATACAATGTTCGTCATGCAGGGAGTATATCAATTTTCTCTCACGCCTCACACGCTTTACATACTTTCTTCAGGTTCAGCTGCTGGGCGGCGTTCATGCTGTGTTGGTAATACAATGTCTTGATGCCCAGTTTCCATGCAGCGATGTAAAATTCGTTGATCGTTTTGACGGGCGTATCAGGATGAATAAGCAGGTTGAGTGATTGTCCTTGATCGATGAATTCCTGCCGTACTGCGGCTTGGTTGATGATCGCCATTTGGTCGATCTCAGGATATGTCAGGAACACTTCTTTCTCTTCAGGCGTCAGGAAATCAAGATGTTGGACTGAGCCGTCATGATTACGAATATCGTGCCACGTCGCATCAGTATTCTGATTTTTTTGCTCAAGCAGCTTGGTCAGGAATGGATTTTTGATCGTCGTTTTGATCTTCTGGATATCTTTGACGTAACAGTTTGACCACACAGGCTCGATGCCTTGCGAAACTTGTCCAAGAATAAATGCGGATGATGTTGTGGGTGCAACAGCCATGAGTGTCGTATTGCGGCGGCCGTAGCCTTTTAGGACCTCAGGTTCACCGAATTTCGTGGCAAGATCTTTGGACGCTTTGTACGAACGCTCGCGGATCAGTTTGAAAATTTCATAGTTTAACTTTGCAGCATCTTTACTCTCAAATGCGATCATCTTTGACTGCAAGTATGAATGCCAGCCAAGGACGCCCAGGCCGAGTGCACGATGCCTTTTCGCAAAGGTATAGGCGCGTCGCATGAACAAAAACGTCTTTCGGTCGGATTCCTCTTCTGAATCACGGTAGGCTTCTAGCTTTTCAATAAATTCGCTGACGATCGTATCAAGAAATGCTGCAAGTGTTTCTACCGCATCAGTATCTTTCCATGCATCGTAGTGCAGGAGATTGATCGACGATAGGACGCACACAAATGATTCATCAATCGAACTTGGGAGCATGATTTCGGTACAGAGATTGCTCGCCCAGATCTTCATACCTTTATCCTTATAGACGTCGACGGTCTGACGATTCACGTTGTCAGTAAAGAAGATATACGGATAGCCAATCTCATTACGCGTTTGGATGAGCTTCGCCCATAGCGCCCGTTTCTTTTCATCACCAGCAATCATTGCGTTCATCCACTCATCACCAACGGTTACGCCATGCGTGAGTTTTTGAATGGGATTGCCCTCCGTGCCGATATCAAGGAATTCTTCGGCATCGGGATGTTCGAGCGGCAAGTACGGTGCGAATTGCCCTCGACGTGTGGAGCCCTGACTGACGATGTCGGTCATCTTGTCGAAGAGCTGCATGAAGTGGACGGCACCAGCAGATACACCATTGTCCTTGATGGATGCGCCGCGTTCACGCAAGGCTCCGAAGTAACCTGACGTTCCTCCACCCATTTTCGACATCATGCCGATTTCGGCTTGGGTATACAGAATTTCTCCCATGTCATCCGCGATGAACGAGCCGAAGCAGCTGATGGGTAGTCCACGCTCCATGCCAAAGTTTGACCATACGGGTGACGCGAGCGAAAAGAACCCGCGCTCCATGTAACCATAAAACTTATCGGCAAAGCCTTTGATACCGTTGATCTCTTCCGCACGGTTGGCGATCTGGCGAATGCGTTCCTCGGGCGACATATCGCCAACGAGGTAGCCAGATTGTAGAAATTTCCGTGAATTTTCGTTGAGCCAGTCCATGAGGGGGGAGAAGGGAAGATCGGCGGAGCCTTCAGAAGAGGTCGTTACTCGTGATGCTCTTGCTGCGTTTGTTGTAGTTCACCGAACGCTTATTAAAGAAGTCGCCATGCTTTGTACCGATGATCTCATCATCGAACCATTCAGATTGTTTGACGAGCGCCTGATCGATATCAAAGACGGGATCGATACCGATGCTCTTGAGCGAGTTATTCAGCCGGTTCTTGATGAATTCATTCACGACGTTCTTCGGCAAAAAATCCAGTTCACCGGCTTCAAAGATCCAATCAACAATCTTGCTTTCAGCGTGAAAGGCCTTCATACACAGCGCACGGACGACGTGTGAGTGCGACGGCCCGAACCACTCAGGGTGCTCTTTTTGAATAATGCCAATCAGCTCGATGCCGAAGTTGCCGTGGATCTGTTCTTCCTTAGAAGTCGCTTCAACCACGTTAGAAATGCCTTTGAGTCGATCCCGATGTTTGTTAAATGCCATGATGATCAGAAATTGCGAGAAGAGTGACACGTGTTCGATGAAGAGTGAGAAGAGGAGCACAGACTGTGTGTACTCCTGCTTGTCTTGGCTCTTTGCACTCCGCAGAGCTGTCTCCAAGTAGTTCACCCGTTCCATAATGATGGGATTTTTGGATAGTTTGTTGAATTCCTCATTGAGGCCGAGGATATCCAAGAGATGCGAGTACGCATCATGATGCCGCACTTCGCTCTCAGCGAAGGTTGCGCCAATAGCGCCAATTTCGGGCTTCGGGATTTTATCGAACATGTTTCCCCAGAATGTCTTCACCGCTACTTCGATCTGTGAGATCGCGAGCAGGGTGTTACAAATGGCGTTTCTCTCGATCTCTGAGATGCCGACCTTAAAATCCTGAATATCGCTCGTGAAATTGAATTCCGTATGAATCCAGTACGAATGCCGAATTGCATCTACGTATTCAAGCAGTTCGGGATACTCGTAGGGCTTGAGGGTGATGCGTTTCTTGAAGAGGTCGCGCTTGCGTTCCTCAGCGCGCTTGGCGCGGTATACGATGAACGCCTTTGCGATGTCATGAAATCCTCCGCTCATCAATGCTTCTTCTACTGTGTCCTGAATTTTTTCCACTTCCAGTGGCTGTGAGGACGATGTCTGTTTGAGAAGCAGAACAAGCACAATGCGCATCACGCTATCTCTGTCGTGGGCAATCGAGGACGGGAGAATCTCGTTTGGTGGAATGCCGAGTGTGGAACGGAAGGCTGCTTCTATGGCGTCATTGATGCGTTTCTCGTCAAATTTTACGAGTGTTCCATCACGCTTCTTGATGCTCGCACTCGTACGAAGCGCAGCGAGAATCAATGCAATATCACTGGCCGATGTTGCTACTGAAAACTGAGACACAAGTGGGGGAAAGCAACTATGCTCCCTGTGGTATACCAATGCAAATGTGTACACTATAGATTGTGTTTATGACGTTTTTTGTTTGTGCCACAAGACAAATGACATACATGCCATGATGAGAAAAATACTACGGTGAATAATTTCTTCTACGGTCGCAAGTGCAATCGCAAAAAAAGAGCCACCCATCGGCGGCTCTTTTCTGTCGTATCTTATGAAATTACTGCGAGATTGTTGGAGAGGCTTTTGCTCCCATTCCTTTTCCTTGTTTCATCATGCCAAAGTGGCCGTTTTTGCCTTGAGGACCAGCACCCATTTTCATGTGTCCTCCGAAGCCCATGCCTGCGTCGCCACAGGCGGTCTTCAGTGCGTCCATGGCAGTTTTGTCCTTCGCTTGCATGGTCGTTTCCATGGCCGTTCTAAATGATTCTTGTGCTTTCTTCAGCGCCTCCATGCGTGCCGTATCATCGGTCAGAGCTGCTGCAGCTTTCAGTGCATCACGCTTGGCGGTTGCTGCCGCTTTGTGTGTGGCGATCATCGCGTCCATAGTGCCGAGCATTGTTGTTTCATGGTCTGCCATGGCCAGTATGCATGCTTGCGTTGGCACAGGTCGTGTTTTTGCGGCCATGACCGATGGTGATGACTCAGCACTGCTCATCTGTGCGAACAGAGGAACGGCAAGCAGTAGTGATGTGGCGCCTGCAATGGCGCCGAGAGTGAATTGTTTTTTCATAATCAGAAGGGGTAAAAAGAAGTAAAAAAATCTCGTCGCGACTTTTGCAGAATAGAGGCTGTTGCATAAGACATGATTAAGGATTCCGGTGGATGGAGGGATCATGGCTTTTTGTCTAGGACTTTTGACTGTTTT
Source organism: Candidatus Peribacteria bacterium (assembly GCA_943357915.1). GTDB lineage: Bacteria > Patescibacteriota > Gracilibacteria > Peribacterales > Peribacteraceae > JAGORY01. Next base: position 5,417 of record CALRGQ010000035.1, on the reverse strand, counting down.
ATGCTAAAATAATGAGATTTCTTCTGTAAGAAAGACGTTACTGAGACACATTACTCACAAAAATTAACACACATGTCAGTCCATTCACTTATGTTCGGCTGGGAATATCCACCTGCTCATCTCGGTGGCCTCGGCGTAGCGTGTCAGGGCATTGTTCGTGGACTGTTGCATCAGGGTGCCAAGGTAACATTGGTTCTTCCGCACAGTGCGGGTCAGGAAGCCGGTGTCCAGATTTTGTCACCGACGTCGACAGTAGCGGCGGGTGCCAGGACTATTCAGATCCAGACCGGACTGCAGCCATATGACGGATGCGAGACGTACAGTGCACGGCTTCAGGATTTTGATCTTGCTGACAACGGTATCAGCCAATTGTATGGCCAGAATCTTGGTGAGGAAGTGCAACGATTTACGGACATAGCAGTACAGATGACAAAAGACGTTCACCCAGACATTGTGCACACACACGACTGGATGACGCTGGAGGCCGGTGTGCAGGCATCCAAGTATCACCGAAAACCACTGGTGGCACACGTTCATGCCACAGAGCTTGATCGTACAGAGTTTCATCCCAACCCTTGGATTTTCAATCGTGAGATCATGGGACTTCGCAAGGCTGATCACATCATCGCGGTCTCGGGATACACTCGTGGACTCCTGATGCGTGAGTACGGTATTTCCGGTGACAAGATCACGGTGCTTCATAATGGTTCATTTCACGCTGAGCCAGTCGAGCGCACGGCAAGTCCAGACAACGTTCGTCATCCGCTGATTCTGTTTCTCGGTCGTCTCACGGTCCAAAAAGGTGCTACGCATTTCATGGAAGCCGCACGCAAAGTAGCAGACCGGAATCCAGACGCACGATTCGTCGTCGCTGGTGAAGGCTATCTACTTCCGCAGCTCATTGCGCAGGCATGCAGGCTGGGTTTGCAAGACAGAATGATTTTCGCTGGACGCGTCACAAGCAACGAAGCAAAAAAACTATATGCCAAAGCTGAGTGTTTCGTGATGCCGTCCGTCTCCGAGCCTTTTGGTCTTGTCGCTCTGGAAGCCATCACTCACGGCGCGCCGGTTGTGCTCAGTAAGCAATCCGGGGCCGCTGAAGTTGTCCATAATGCTTTCCATGTTGATTTTTGGGATACCGACAAAATGGCCGACTGCATTCTCACCGTGATTCGTGAAGAGCCGCTCCGAGCTGAGATGCGAGTGCAGACGCCGCGTATTCTGAATAATCTTACATGGGCGAAGCAGGGCAGAAAAATTATTTCGCTCTACAACCATATTATCCGTTCCTAATAATCCGTTCCTAATTTTTATGACAAAAACAAATTCTCCATCGGTATGTTTCTACTTTCAGGTCCATCAGCCGTTCCGTCTACGTGATATGCGCATCACGGAGATCGGCGAGTCCCTGAGTTACTTTGACGATGAGAAAAATAGCGCGGTCTTCCGCAAAGTGGCCGAGAAGTGTTATCTGCCGACGAATGCACTGCTTCTTGCTCTCCTGAAAAAGCATAAAGATTTTCGCGTCGCCTTTTCATTGTCGGGTGTTTTTCTTGATCAGTGTCGTGAATACGGCCCCGATGTTCTGGAGTCATTCCAGAAGCTTGCCGCAACCGGACAGGTCGAATTTTTGGCCGAGACGTACTATCACTCGCTGTCATCGCTCTTCTCACTTGAAGAATTCTGCGAACAGGTAGAGAAGCATACGGAGACGATCAAAAAACTTTTTAAGATTACTCCGACGACGTTTCGCAATACCGAACTTGTGTATAGCAACGAGATCGCAGAAGTGACACGCTTGCTCGGGTTTAAGGCCATTTTGGCCGAAGGCGCTGACCGTGTACTGGAAGGTCGGAGTCCGAACGTGGTCTATACGCCACCGAAATTTACGTTGCAGCGTGACTGGCAGCGGATCATTGCGCGGCACCGCATTCATAATGTTCCGGTCAAAACAATGCGTACACTTCTCAAGAATTATCAGCTCTCCGATGATATCGCATTCCGTTTTAGTGCTGCACACAGAAGCAATACACCTCTTACTGCAGACACATTTGCACGATGGGTTCAGCAATCTCATGGAAAATCGGTGAATCTCTTCATGGACTACGAAACCTTTGGCGAGCATCAGTGGGCTGACACCGGTATTTTCCAGTTTCTTGGTGCGCTCCCCGAACAGTTCCAGAAACATGGCATCAGCGTCACAACGCCGGCCAGAACAGCTGCTCTGTATGGCAAAGGCAAACTACCCGTTCTTGATGCTCATGCGCCCGTGTCATGGGCGGATACGGAACGTGATCTCTCGGCATGGCGTGGAAATCATCTCCAGGAAGCAGCACTCACCGGCATTTATGCGCTGGAACATGCCGTGAAGAAACTGAAAGATCCAGTGCTCTTGGATATCTGGCGAAAACTTCAGACTTCGGATCATTTCTATTATTTGTGTACGAAGTACTGGGCAGACGGTGACGTCCACAAGTATTTCAGTCCGTACGAATCTCCGTATGAAGCGTATAGGAGATATAGCCATGCACTCGAAGATTTACGATTAGTGCTGCTGAAGAAAGTAAAACCAAAAATTTCTCGTTCACGCTCCTAAAGCTTATGCCCAGATCTCTTGTTCTCGGCAACGGCACGCTCCTCGCAACGTTTGATGAATTCCTGCAGCTGAGGGATTTCTACTATCCGTACGTTGGTGAGGAAGACCACACGACATACGGCAAATTTCATCGTGTTGGTTTTCTGGTGGAAGGCAAAGGATTCTCTTGGATCAACGACGGAAGCTGGAAGATCACGACGGCGTATGCCGATTCATCTCTCGTCTCGGCATCCATGCTTGTATCTGACAAATTACAGGTCGAGATTCTGAGTGAAGATTTTGTCGATCCGGTGAAAAATATTCTTGTGAGGTCGTTCCGTATTCGCACGTTGGACGGACAAGAGCGCAAAGTGCAGTGTTTCTTCCATCATGATTTTTATCTGTATGGTGACAAACAGAAAGACACAGCGTTTTTCGAGCCGCATACAAAAAGCGTGATTCATTACCGCCAGCTCAGGTATTTCCTCGTCGGGGGCACCACGTCGGATCCCGTGAATTGTTTTCCGTCCGAAGTGCCGGATGATTTTCATCCGCTCAGTCGGGATGAAAAACACATCGACCACTGCGGCATCACGTCATTTTCCATCGGTAAGTCCAACTATCGTGGATTGGAAGGAACATGGCGTGACGCCGAGGATGGCGTGCTTGGGCGCTACCCGATCGAACAAGGATCGGTGGATTCCACTGTTGAGATCGACTGTCTCGCCAGACCCGACAGGGGATCATGGGTCTATATGTGGGTCTGTGCCGGTCAGAAAATTTCCGATGTTCATAGTCTCCAGCATTTCTTGCTGGAAGAAACTCCAGAACAGGTGAAGCAGTCAGCCAGAAACTTCTGGCGTGGCTGGGTCGGGACGCATACGGATCCGGGTCAGGGCATGCCCAAAGAAGTGACGGATCTGTATACCCGCAGTCTTCTGACGATTCGTACGCAGGCTGATAACCACGGTGGTATTCTTGCGGCCAATGATTCTGACATCATGCAGTTTAACCGTGATACGTATACGTATGTCTGGCCGCGTGACGGCGCATTCGTGTCTATGGCACTCACACGCTCCGGTGAGCACGAAATCGTCCAGCGGTTCATGGAGTTCTGTGAACAAGTTCAGACAAAAGAAGGCTATCTGCTTCACAAATATAATCCTGACGGTTCGGCCGGTTCCTCGTGGCATCCGTGGTACCGCGGTCGTCAGTCACTGCTACCGATTCAGGGTGATGAGACTGCACTGCCTCTTGTTGCACTCTGGAAACATTTTGAGAAAACGCAAAGCTTTGAGTTTCTGCACCGCATGTTCCAGAAATTTGTGAAACGCGCCGCAGATTTTCTTGTTCACTACACCGAGCCTGAGACCGGTTTGCCACTCTCGAGCTATGATTTATGGGAAGAGCACCGCGGCATCTTTACCTATACAACGGCTACCACGGTCGCCGGACTTCGGGCGGCTGGTAAAATTTCAGCGGCACTGGGGCACTATCGTCATTCGGATCGTTATAACGAGACGGCAGACCGTATGACGGAAGCGATGATCTTTCATCTGTATGATGAAGAGACAAAGTGTTTCTTGAAGAAAATAAAGCGAGATGGCGGACACACCGTGGAACGTGATACAACGCCAGACGCTAGTATCGGTATTTTGTGGCAGTTCGGCATTCTGCCGCCCGATGACCCGCGTGTGGTGAACACTATCAATCGTCTTGAGAGAGCACTGACGGTGAAAAGTCCGATTGGGGGAATCGCGAGGTACACCAACGATTACTACCAGTCGGTCACGCCTCCGACGGCTGACATACCCGGTAATCCATGGATCATTACGACGCTCTGGTTCGCGCAGTGGCGCATCGCTATTGCGAAGACTGTTGATGACCTCAAAAAGCCAATGCAGGATCTTCTCTGGGCTGTGAAGCAGGCATCTCCCTCCGGCATGCTTCCGGAACAGATGCACCCTTTGACGGGTGCGCCACTCTCGGTAGCACCACTGACATGGAGTCATGCGGTGTACCTAGAGACAGTGCTGATGTATGCAGAAAAACTTCAGGAACTGACACACCCGAAATCGTGATGGCAACCATGTCGACAATCCTCGGCATTGACTTAGGCGGCACCAAAACCGCTTTCGCGCTTTTTGAGAAAGATTCCATGAAACAACTCTCGATGAACGTGATTCCCACTGATGCGAAGCGAGGATTTGAAGCAGTGAAACAGTCTGTCCTCACAGAAATAGCGACACTTCGGCGTGATGATACGGTTGCGATCGGACTGGGAGTTCCGGGTTTTATCAATCACGCTTCAGGGAAAATAGTGACGATGCCAAATATTCCGGGGGCTGAAGGCATGGAGCTTGCAGCGTGTCTTCAGTACGAAACACATCTTCCAACCGTGGTCGAGAATGACGCTCGTTGTTTTACCTATGCAGAGGCGCTGATTGGTTCTGGTAAAGATCATTCGGTTGTTCTTGGCGTCACGCTCGGTACGGGTGTCGGTGGTGGCATCGTCATTGATAAAAAGATCTACCACGGTGCTCGGGGCAATGCGGGTGAGATCGGCCATATGCTCTTGCAACCTGGCACTCCTCCGTATCCTACGAAAGACAAGAGGGGAGAGGTCGAACAGTTTCTGTCCGGCACGGCGATGGGCAAGCGATGTGAAGCCGCCGAGTCGCCACAGGATTATTTAGAAGGCCAGGTCTGTGGATTTATGCAGCCACAGGTGTTTCGGGAAGTCTCATGGCTCATCGTGAATGCAGTTCATACCATCGACCCGTCCGTGATCGTCTTTGGCGGTAGTGCTGGACGAGCACTCAAGCCGCATCTAGAAAAGATT
>CALRGQ010000034.1 GCA_943357915.1 Candidatus Peribacteria bacterium | reverse complement strand
AAGTTCTTGTGCAATATCTCGATGAGAATAGTGCTTCTTGAGAAGAATACTGATTTCCAGCCTTTCAGCTGAAGTGAAGTGATGATGAGCCATAGCGGATGAGTGTAGTACCTCATCCCAAGTGATGCATTTCAAAGGTCAGCGGGGGTGATCTAGAATGGACAGAGCAAGCACAAAATAAAATATTTAATATTGGGGTTTTCAAGCATTGGATCTTAGACAGAATTAAAAGATTAACGATCAAGGATGGCATTCCCTATCGTTCCTCGGAGCCCACAGATACCGATGGCAAAATCGGACGTAACCTTCTTATTCAAATGATTGGTACCATTCCGAGTGAGAATAAATCGATGACAATGGAGGCGTTCACTGTACTGATGCAGAAGTGGGTTAATAAATACACAACTGACACTGGAAGACGTCAACAGCTTTGTATGATATTTATCGTAGAATTTTCAGAATTCGCTGGGAAGCATATTCTTTGCACGACACAAGCGTATCAGGGTACACCGGAGAATGAGCAACATCCCATGATTCTGATGGCGCAGGACACCATAGAAAAATTGATGTTCAAGCTGCTAGGAAATCTTACTAGGACGCAAGACGATTCTGATACCACTCAACCGTCTTCTTAAGCCCCTCTTCAAAACTGATTTTTGGCTTCCAGCCAAGCGCCCGCGTATTGGAAGAATCCAGTGCATAACGCCAGTCGTGACCCGGGCGATCCTTCACAAATGAGAGGAGTGATTCTGGCTTGCCGAGAATCTCTAAGATTTTTTTGGCAACATCGATGTTTTTTTGCTCACTATCTGCTGACACATTAAAAATTCTGCACTCGTCGAATGCTTCCGGAACTGTGAGCATAGTCTCAATCGCATCCGTGTGATCCGTCACAAACAACCAGTCACGCTTATTCTTCCCCTCTGCATAAATCGGCACTGGTTTGTTTGCGAGTGCGGTACGAATGACCGTCGGAATGAATTTCTCGGAAGCCTGATGTGGGCCATAGTTATTGGTACAGCGCGAGATAGCGGCCTTGATGCCATAGGTGCGCGCAGCAGCCAGCAGAAGAAGATCCCCTGAGGCTTTGCTAGCCGCATACGGCGAGCTTGGACGCAACGCATCGGAAGAATTTTTCGGTGGATCTGTATCCGTAAGATCTCCGTAGACTTCATCCGTAGAGATATGGAGAAAACGAACCGACGGATTTTCTTTACAGACCTCGATCAAACTTCCTACGCCAAGCACATTGGTATGCAAAAACGGAAACGGATCTTCAATACTACGATCCACGTGTGTCTCCGCCGCAAAATCGACGATTGTATCAATGCCCTGATCTTTGACGATTTTTTTGACGAGAACCGTGTCTGCGATATCACCTTCAATAAACGTGATGTTACTCATGACAGGATCAAGAAATTTTTTGTCCGCGGCGTACGTCAGCTTGTCCAGAACTGTGACCGAATCTTTCGGGAAATTTTGAACGTGCCGAAGTACAAAGTGTGAGCCTATAAAGCCGGCAGCACCGGTGACAAGCAGTTTCATGCCTGTATCCTAACACGTGACAGTCTTTGACAGTTAACGTACGGTACATCTATGAAAGGCGTCCTCATTTGCGGCGGCAGTGGCACCAGGCTGAAGCCTTTGACAGATATTACGAACAAAAGCCTGCTTCCGGTCTACGATAAGCCACTGATCGAGTATCCGCTCAACGTGCTCCTGAAGGCCGGTATTCACGATATTATGGTGATCACCGGGGCGGAACATATGGATCAGATTGCAGCATATTTAGGGTCAGGCGCATCACGCGGTTGCCACTTCAGCTTTTGCGTCCAAGACAAGCCCAAGGGCATCGCTCAAGCTCTTGGTCTCGCCGAAGCATTTGCTGCTGGTGACAGCGTCTGCGCGATTTTAGGTGATAACGTTTTCTTCGATGATTTGTCAGCACCGATCAAAAGTTTCACAAATGGCGCACATCTCTTTCTCAAAGAAGTCCATGACCCTGAGCGTTTTGGCGTTGCTACGATGACAAACGGCATCATCACGAACATCGAAGAAAAGCCCAAGTCTCCCACAACAAATTTGGCTGTGACTGGATGCTATGTGTATGACAACCGTTGTTTTGGATTCATCAGAACGATGAAGCCTTCCAAGAGAGGCGAACTTGAGATCACCGATGTGAGCGACTGGTACGTACAACAAGGGCAGGCCAAAGCGATGACGCTAATAAAAGACTGGGTCGACGCTGGGACATTTGAAAGCTTGTTTAAGGCAGCGGAACTCGTACGAGCTGATAAACAGGCTGCTACTATGCCTGTATGAACCGCACGGTAACACTCACAGACGAAACAGGTGCCACTCTTGGTGAGATGGATCTGCTTGCCGCGCACACCAATGGCGGAACGCTTCACCGCGCCATCTCGGTCTATGTATTTGATGCAAAAAAGACATTAACACTTATTCAGCAGCGCAATCATGAAAAACTATTGTTTGCTGGTTACTGGGCAAATACTTGTTGCAGCCATCCGTTTCCAGACGAAAATGCCGTAACTGCAGGTGAACGTAGGCTCATGGAAGAGATGGGATTTACGTGTCCACTAACAGAAGCCTCTGCGTTCGTGTATCGCGCAGAGGATCCAAACGGGGAATATACCGAACACGAATATGACATTATCCTTACCGGCACTTCCGATCCCATAATAAAATTCAATCCAGATCCGAAAGAAGTAGCGGACTGGAAGTGGGTAGCAATCAATGAGCTGCAGGACGACATGCAAAAAAATTCTGAATTGTATGCCCCGTGGTTTCATCTCGGACTTCCAAAAGCTCTTTCTGCTCTGAATCATGACTGAAAAAAAACTCCTTCACGTTGCCATTATTCCGGACGGAAACCGGAGGTGGGCCCGTGCGAAAGGTTTAAATGCATGGAAAGGTCACGAACAATCGGCACAAAATTTTCGGAGAATCATCGAATGGTGTGCCAAAGAACCGAGTATCGGAACACTGACTATCTGGTGCTTCTCGACCGAAAACTGGAAACGTGACACAAAAGAAGTTGAAAAACTCATGAAAATGCTCGAGCAATATCTCATCGATGAAGCGCATACATTTCACGAAAGCAAGATCCGGCTGGTTCACTCGGGACGGTCGGACCGTTTTACACCCGAGCTCAAAACATTGCTTTCTACACTGCAAAAAGAAACCGCTCACTATGAGGCATTTACTCTGAATCTAGCCATCGACTACGGCGGGAAAGATGAGCTGCTGCGCGCGATGCGAAAGCTGACAGAAGCATCCGATATCACGGAAGAATCTTTCCGAACGCTGCTCGATCAGCCAACCGTACAGGATATCGACTTGGTGATCCGAACGTCGGGAGAACAGAGGACGAGTAACTTCTTCCTTTGGCAGTCCGCCTACGCCGAATGGATGTTCCATCAGAAATTTTTTCCGGATTTTCTGGTGAAAGACCTCCAGGAATGTGTACAAGATTTTCTGAAACGCACTCGACGATTCGGATCATAAAAAATTATTGTCTCCGCTCTGCAATATAACGCGCGATATCTTTGAGATGATCCGCAGCCGCGAAGAGAGAAAGACTCTGAGTAGCTTTCTCGGTCAGTTCAGCCAATCGGCGCTTACTAACATCGATGCCAAGGAACCCCGGATACGTTAGCTTGCCCTGATCTTTATCTTTACCAACTTTTTTTCCCGTATCACTTGCGTGTGATACAAGGTCCAAAAGATCATCCCGAATTTGGAATGCCAAACCGATGGCATGCGCATACTGCTTCAAAGAATCCATCTGTCCTTCCGATGCCTCGGCAATGACAGCACCCATGAGGAGCGCAGCTTCGATCAACGCTCCGGTTTTCCGTGTATCGATAGATTCAAGATGCGCAATAGTATGGGCTCCGTCTTGCGCATGCATATCATCAAACTGACCTCCAACCATACCAAAAGGGCCAGCCGCAGATGCAAGGATTTTTACACACTCGGCTGCGATGCGCGGCGAGGACAGACTCTCCGTGAGTACCGAGAATGCGAGTGTCAGAAGCGCATCCCCTGCAAGAATCGCGTTGCCTTCTCCAAACATGACATGATTTGTCGGCTGCCCTCGGCGCAAATCATCATCGTCCATCGCCGGCAGATCGTCATGAATCAAAGAATATGCATGCACCATTTCCACGGCACAGGCTGCTGGCATCGCAGACCTCGGCTCAGCCCCACACGCATCCGCAGCCATCAGTGTGAGCAACGGCCGAATACGTTTACCGTTTGCAAGTAAACTGTAACGCATCGCTTCTTTGAGTTTCGCAGGACAGCCGGATGGCAACGTATCAATAATCTGTGCCAAAGCAGCATCGATCTCCGGTCGGTAACGATCAGCAAAGTCTGTGAATGCGTCCTGTGGAACCATCGGAGAGCAGACTATCATAAACCTGTGGCTCAGATGCGGACTCAGTTATCAGGGTAAGATAGGTTCATGAATGCTAAGCGAAAATCATCTGCCCATGGCAAAATCATCCTCACTGGAGAATACGCTGTGCTTTTTGGCAAACGCGGCATTGCGGTGCCGTCCAAAGAATTCGTGACCATTACGTGGGCTTCTGATTCTTCCATGCCGAAACCAAACGTCGTATGGGAAAATGCAGACCCAATGTGGAGAAAATATGTAGAACGAATTCTCGAACTTTTAGATCTGCACACCGGCAAGCTCAAAGGCACTCTAGTCGTAAATTGCGGAATTCCGCTCGGCAAAGGCATGGGGTCATCAACGGCACTCGTCATCGCAATATGCCGCTGCCTACTTGGACCTGACTCCGCAAAAATTGCACTCTCGATAGAAGATCAGATCAACCCCGGGCATAGCGGGATCGACTTTGCAGTCATCTGGGAAAATAAACCGATACTGTATTCACAAGGAAAAGAACCACAGATCATCGATTTGCCAAAAGACCTACTCAAGAATGCAAGGCTGATCGATACCGGAAAGCCGAATGAGATGACACAGGAGCTGGTGACTTGGATGAAAACGCGGGTAGAAAACCCGCTCCTGAGGGTGGAAGAAAAAAGAAAAAAGGGAGCAGGTTTTTTACCTGCGGATAGCAAAGGAGGTGAGATGCATGATGCCATCAATATCATCGGCAACTGCACCGAACGACTATTAAAAGGTGAATCACTCCATGCTGTCATACGGGATCATCACAAAGCTCAGGCCGCGCTTGGCGTCGTGCCAGAAGCAACACAAAAAATTATCGCCGATATTGAGCTGCAAGGCGGTGCAGCCAAAGTCATCGGTGCTGGGGCACGAACTGGCGGAGGTGGGATGGTGCTGATAATCAAATAAAACGGTAAAGTGTTGACATGAACGATTCTGTAGAAACAGTTATTGCAGAAGTAGAGAAGCTCTATGGAAAGAAAAACCAAACAATAGATTGGAATAGCTGGATGTGGAATGATCACGTGAAAGTTGTCGCTCGTTTTGCCGAAGAGATATCGACGCGCGAGGGGTGCAACGTGGAACAATGCATTCTCGCTGCATATCTCCATGACATTGCTTTCGCATGGATGAGAAAAGATAATCCTGCATGTGACGAGGAGAGCCTTAAGACTGCACGAAAGATCCTTACACAGGCTGGTGTCGCTCCAAAGGAAGTAGCACTGATTGTCGACAAAATCATCGCACCACACGGAATGACAGGAGACATTCCTACCCTCAAAGAAGCCCTCGTTCTATCTACTGCGGACGCAATGGCACACTTCATGACAGATTTCTATCTCACACTCTGCAGAGAAAGGTATCTCTTCGAAAACGCATCACTTGAAGACTACAAAGCTTGGGTCACAGCTAAAATTGAACGAGACATGCACCGGAAGATCCACTTCGAGCCAGAGCGTCGGCTGGCGAAGCCACAGTACGAGGCACTCAAGATACTCTTCGGGAACAAACGCGGGTAGGAAATCCATTCCTCTCAAAACAAATGTTTGTCACTCAACCGCGTACCCTCAGCGGGACTATTCACAATAACCTTTTGCACACAGGCAAGACTCTTTAGCTTTTCCTGTAGTACTGCAACATTTTTCCGCTCACAGAGAATGTGCACGTCTTGTCCCGTATTTACTGTAAAAAACACATTAAGCCCTTCCTGCCTCCATGTACGCACTGCAGCAATCACCATGAGACTTTCTGGCGTCAGATAGATAATGCCAGCAGTCATGAAGATCGCATGTAAATCGAGAGCTTCCTCTTCTACGAATTGGCCGAGAGCGTGGAAATCTTTCGCTGTGAGGATGCGCTGACATTCTTCTATTTTACTCGGCATGCGAGCAATCCGCTGGCCATAGTACGGTCCATTCGCCACACGAATATGAGCGTCGCTCGTCGTAACAAACTTACGGTGAGAACTAGCAATTGCTACCACATCGACAATATCCCAGTGATGAGGAGGGAAGATTGTTTCAGCGAAGGATCCTTCGCTTGTATCAGCATCATGCCAAAGAACGAATCCACTCGGAATTGACCGACACGCAGAGCCAGAACCCTGCCTTGCGAGAATAGAAAGCTCGCGCTCGGAGAGTGTGAGCCCAGCAGCTGCGACTCCAGCAACCGTCAGTGCAGCAAAACCAGAGGCCGATGATGAGAGCCCCGTTCCTATTGGGAACGTGTTTGTACTGACAACACGCGCCTTCGCGGTTACGGTCGCACGTGAACGAATACGATCGAGATGTTTGATCACGCGGGTGGCTTCGCCGTCTTCGTACTCTCCATTAATCGTCACGTTGTCTGCATCGAAGGCATCGCTAAATTCGACGGTCGTTGTCGTTAGAAGGTCACTCAAACACATCGAAATACTCGCATTTTCTGGTAAGCGTAAAATTTCGTCTTTCCTGCCCATGTACTTCACGAATGCAATATTAGAGGGTGCGATGGCAGTGGCTTTCATATGCATGGGAAAAATTATTCTACTCGTGCGCCAGGCGCATGTACACGGACTGGAATCACCGTCCCTCCGGCTTCCGTTATGGCAGAAGCGATGGATGGCGCAGTCTCCGGTGTCCCAAGTGCGATCATACAATCCCCAATTCCGGCTCCCGATAGCTTCGCCCCGAGCGCGCCACCTTTGTTAGCAGACTCAATCAAGCGATCAAGAATGTCACTGCTGACACCAAGTTCGGATAATAAAAGCTGGTCATCATTCATGAACTGTCCAAACTGAACCCAATCTTGAGTAATGAATGCACCGTGTGCCTGAACGACCAATTCGCCCATCTTCTTGTACAGAGCATCGACACGCGCCTGGTCTTTCTTCGCTATTTCGGCGACGCTCGTCACGATGCTCACAGTATCGGCCTTCACGCCCGTATATCCAACGATGAGTGTGAAGGGATGATCGGGCATTGGATCTGCGATTTCACCACCGCGTGCATAGTGCATCGTCCCGCCCCACGCAGCCGATGCCACATCGAAACCTGAACCTTTGCCTTGAACCGTGAGTACGGTTTTGTACGCGAGCTCAAAAAGTTGGCGAGGGTGTAGTTTCGTGTCAAAGACACCATCGACTGCTTTCAAGAATGCAACCGTAGAAGCCGATGACGAACCGAAGCCGAATAGAGGCGAGAAATCCGATGACGTAGTGACACGTACGCCACCGGGAAACGGATGCGCCTCACGATAAAACAGTAGAGCTTGTTCGATAAATCTAGCGCCCTTTGGCACCGCCCCTGTCATGAGTGTATCGATGGATTGCTGATACTTCTCAATCTTCACGTCCGGAGCATGCAGCTCGAAGATCGGAGTGTCAGTACACTCGACTGTCGCTCGCATGCGCTGATCCACAGCCGTCACAAGGCATGGATGACCATAGACGACTGCATGCTCTCCCAGGAGCATGAGTTTCCCCGGTGCTGAAGCAGTCACGACGGAAGGCATAAGTATGAGGAAATCGTGTATCCTACGGATGTTGTTAATTGTTAATTGTTACGTGTTAACTGTCAATTCTCTATGGACCTCCGCAACCTCCCCGAACAGCTCTCCAGTTTTCAGCGCCTGAATCAGCGCCGTACGATCCTACAAAACGAATTGAAGGTGGATCTGAGTCCACTGGAACCCATAGAAAAAATTGTCGGCGAATCTGAAAAGAAAAACTGTGAACAAATGTTCGGCGTGATTCCTGTACCGGTTGGCTACGCAGGTCCGCTCAGCGTTGTGTTCTCGAATAACGCCAAAACTGATCTGCACCTGCCACTGGCAACGACCGAAGGCGCACTGGTCGCGAGCGTGAACCGCGGTTGCAAAGCCGTGTCAGCTGCGGGCGTCACCGTCACCAAATCCATTGAACACGGTGTGACGCGCAGCATCGCCTTCCGCGCAGCATCCAGTAGCCGTGTGCAAGAACTCGTGGATCTCATACGCAAAGATGAAGTGGGCTGGAAGGCCGCAGCGCACAGTACAAGTTCACACTTGAAAATCACCCGTTACGACATCGATATCGCAAAACAGTTCGTATTTCTGACGGTCGCCGCTGATACCGGTGACGCGATGGGTATGAATATGATCACGATCGGGGCTCAAGCAATTGCCGATTGGGTGACTGCAAAACTCGATGGCGTGAAATGCATTACGGTAGCCGGCAATATCGACTCCGATAAAAAACCCAGCCGCAGAACGCACGACCTTGGCCGTGGATACGAAGTGGTCGTGAGTGCTGTCTTGTCAAAAACTGTCATTGCAGACATTCTCAAGTCCACGCCCGAAGCAATGCTGAATGTCGCAAATGCCAAACTGAAAGCTGGATCTGAGATCGCCGGTGCACTCGGAAAAAATCTGCACGCTGCCAATATCATTGCAGCTCTGTATCTCTCCACCGGCCAAGACATCGCACATACCGTGGAAGGATCTCTGGCAGACACGGAAGTAGAACAAACCGAAACCGGACTCAAGATTCAGGTACGACTTCCGGCCATCATCGTTGGTACACATGGCGGAGGAACAACACTCCCAGCTCAGAGCAAGTGTCTAGGACTACTCCTGAAAATAAAATCTGGTTTGAAAGCGAAGCAGCAGCTGGCAGAAAGCATCGCGGCTGCCGTACTTGCGGGAGAGGTTTCTCTTCTTGCCGCACAGGCATCGCAGACACTAGCAAGTGCGCATAAGGAGATGGCAAGATAGCCGGAATTTCGTGCTAAAATCCCAGCCAATGTTACACAGTCGTGTCATTGGCTCTACGAAAAAATTCTCTGCCATTCTTTTAGTGCTGACTCTCACCAGTAGTTCTGGTCTTAGTTTCAGTATCCCGAAAGTAAACGCAAAAGAGGCGACCAACAATGATCTTCTCCAGTTCTCATCACAAAATCATATCCTCGGCTTCCAGAGTGACGGAGTGTACGTCGCATCTGCTCGTCATGCACTGAAGACAACTTTTCTGAGAGCCAATAACGTTACTCCAGTATCAGATAGCAACGCAGACGTTGATGCATCCGGCAAAGTTCCTGCTCTCGGCAAAGTAACATACAAGAATATCTGGAACGGTATCGATGCAGTCTATGAAGCAGAAAAAAATTCTCTCATGAAGAGTACATACTTTGTCGATATCACCAAAAAAGGCGTGACCGCAAATAGTATTCATCTTCGGTACAACCGTCCCGTAAAAATTGATGCGAACGGAGATCTACAAATCGCCTTCGAGGATGGCATGATCACAGAAAAAGCGCCTATTGCATGGCAAGAGACGCCAGAAGGCAGACAGCCTGTCGCTGTGTCTTTCAAACTTTATAGAAAAAACGTGGTGGGTTTTAAGCTTGGTAAGTATCTACCGAACTATCCGATCGTCATCGATCCTTCGCTGACGTGGAATACTTTTTTAGGCACAAGTAGTACTGATCGAATTTTGGGCATTGTGTTAGACACAAGTGGCAATGTGTACGTTGGTGGATATAGTAGTGCTACGTGGGGTTCACCTGTGCGGGCATACACATCAGGAAGTGACGGTTTGGTCGCAAAGCTTGATAGCAATGGGACACTTCTATGGCACACTTTTTTAGGCGCAAGTAGTAGTGATCAGATACTTGCAATTACGTTAGATACGAGTAATAACATATACGTTAGTGGCTATAGTATTAATACGTGGGGTTCGCCTGTACGTGCATTTACATCAAGTCTAGATAGCTTGGTCGCAAAGCTTGATAGTAATGGGACACTTCTATGGCATACTTTTTTAGGCACGACTAATACTGACCAAGCGGACGCAATTTGGGTAGATGCGAGTGGCAATGTGTATGCAAGTGGATATAGTCAAGCTACATGGGGTTCGCCTGTACGAGCATACTCCTCAGGTCTTGACGGCTATGTGGCTAAACTTAATAATAGTGGGACACTCACGTGGAATACTTTTTTAGGAGGAAGTGGTACTGACTGGACCAAGAGTATTTCGGTAGATACAAGTGGGAATGTGAATATTGGTGGTTACAGCAGTGCTACGTGGGGTTCGCCAGTGATTGCATATTCATCAGGTGAGGACGGATTTGTGGCCAAACTGAATAGTAGTGGCACTCTGACATGGAATACTTTTTTGGGCGGGAGTGGTACTGATCGGATTTATGGAATTACGTTAGATACAAGTAGCAATATCTATGTTGGTGGATATAGTACTGCTACATGGGGTTCTCCTGTAGGAGCATATACATTAGGTCAGGACGGATTTGTGGCCAAACTGAATAGTAGTGGCACTCTGACATGGAATACTTTTTTGGGTGGAAGTGATACCGATCAAATTCTTGGAATTGCAGTTGAGAGTAGTGGCAATGTCTATGTTGGTGGTTATAGCAACGCTACATGGGGTTCACCTATACGCGCTTATACTTCAGGTAATGATGGTTTCGCTGCTAAACTTGATAGCAGTGGAACACTAACGTGGAATACTTTTTTTGGTGGAAGTGGCACTGATCGTATAAATGGAATCGCTGCAGATGCGAGTAGCAATGTGTATGTAGGAGGATATAGCACTGTTACATGGGGTTCGCCTGTACGAGCATACACATCAGGGGATGACGGATTGGTGACTAAGCAATCAGAAGATTCAACAGCGCCAACGGCTGCGATCACGTACTCAACATCCGATCCCTACACATCTGGCAATGCAGTGACGATCACAGCAACATTTAGTGAAGCCATGGCAGATTCCCCAGTTCCACAAATCTCGATCTCTGGCTCTCAGACTCTCGCAACAACGAACATGACGAAAGTGAGTACAACGGTCTACACGTATTCTTTGACCGTTGGCGCTGGGAATGGAACGGCAACTGTGGCGATGAACACAGGAACAGATGCAGCTGCGAATGTGGTTACGTCTGCTCCGACGAGTGGATCAACATTCACCGTGGACAACACAGCACCAACCGCTGCAATCACATACTCATCTACAGATCCCTACGCGTCTAGTAATGCAGTAACGATCACCGCAACATTCAGTGAAGCAATGGCAGATTCTCCGGTGCCACAGATTTCGATCTCTGGTTCTGAGATTCTCGTAGCAACAAACATGACCAAAGTCAGCACCACGGTGTACACGTATGCGATTACGGTTGGTTCTGGGAATGGCACAGCAACCGTGGCGATGAATACAGGAACAGATGCATCATCGAATGTGGTGACATCAGCGCCGACGAGTGGCTCAACTTTTACGGTAGATAATACGGCGCCAACCGCTGCGATCACCTATTCAACATCCGATCCCTACGCATCTGGTAATGCTGTGACTATCACCGCAACATTCAGTGAAGCCATGGCAGATTCTCCTGTGCCACAGATTTCGGTGTCTGGTTCCCAAACTCTTGCCGCAACGAACATGACAAAAGTGAGCACGACCGTGTACACGTACGCTCTCACAGTTGGATCTGGAAACGGAACTGCAACGGTAGCGATGAGTACAGGAACAGATGCATCATCGAATGTGGTGACATCGGCGCCAACGAGTGGAGCAACGTTTACGGTGACGAATACTGTTGCATCTACAGAGACTACAGTCACTCCTGAAGCTGTCATTCATCGTGGCGGAGGAAGAGGATTGAAGTCTCCTGGCAGAGGAGAAGATGCTCCAATGATTGATTTCAAAACAATGCAGGTTATTTCCACGACTGATTCTTCACCAGCTGTAACCCTTTCTTCTTCACAGCAACAACCGTCAAATCCAACACAACAATCATCCCCCGCGATTCTTCTTCTCGAAAAGAAACGCAGTGAACTCATGCAGAGTTTTGACAAACAGCTAGAAGCAGCGACGTCCATATCGGCGAGAAAAAGAGTAGAACAAAAACAAGCCCGACAATTGAAGAGTATCGATGCGAGGATCAAGAGGCTCTCGAAGAGGGGCCGGTAATAATGTCGATACAAATCTTCTGCTACAATCAGAACCAATGTTGACTGATCGCTTCATTCACCTTGGGAAGAAATTCTCTACCTCCGTCACGGTGATTGCTCTACTTAGTACGAATGTTGGTTTCAATCTACCAATCGTCAGTGCAGAAGAGCCGAACAAAGATGATCTTCTGCAATTTACGTCTCAGGATCATATCGTTGGTTTCCGCAGTGACGGAGTCTACGTCGCATCTGCTCGTCATGCGCTCACGACGAAATTTTTGAATGCAAATACCGTCACGCCAATCTCTGATAGTAACTCAGAGGTTGATGCAGCAGGAAAAGTCCCGGCTCTCAGCAAAGTAACATATAAGAATATTTGGAACGGGATCGATGCAGTCTATGAAGGAGGAAAAGAAGAAATCATGAAGAGTACATACTTCGTCGACATTACGAAGAAAGGCGTGTCAGCCAAAAGCATTCTTCTTCGTTACAACCGTCCTCTCAAGATTGATACAAACGGAAATCTTCAGATAAGTTTCGACAATGGCATCATGACAGAGAAAGCTCCTATTGCTTGGCAAGAGACACCGACAGGCAGACATCCTGTTCCTGTGTCATTTAAGCTCTACAGAAAAAACGTCGTAGGCTTTAGGCTTGGCGACTATCTGCCGAATATTCCGATCGTTATTGATCCATCGCTGACGTGGAATACTTTTTTGGGTGGAAGTGGTAGTGAAGATGTTATTCAAGGAATCACAGTAGATACGAGTGGAAATGTTTATATTGGTGGATATACCAACGCTACGTGGGGTTCGCCTGTCCGTGCATATTCATCAAGTTATGACGGTTTCGCAGCAAAACTTGATAGTAGTGGCACTCTTACGTGGAATACTTTTTTGGGTGGGAATGGTACTGATTATATTTATGGAATCGCAGTAGATACTAGCGGGAATGTATATCTTGTTGGAAGAAGCAGCGCTACGTGGGGTTCCCCAGTGCGAGCATATACATCCGGTACTGACGGTTTCGCAGCGAAACTTGATACGGATGGTACTCTCGCTTGGAATACTTTTTTAGGCGGCAGTGGTAGTGATTTAATGTATGGAATTGCGGTTGATAGTAGCGGGAATGTTTATGTTGGTGGATACAGCGACGCTACGTGGGGCTCACCTGTTCGTGCATATACATTAGGCAATGATGGTTTTGCAGCGAAGCTGGATACGAATGGTACTCTTACGTGGAATACTTTTTTAGGCGGCAGTGGTAGTGATACTATTCGAGCGTTTACTATAGATAATAATGGGAATGTTTATGTTGGTGGAGATAGTAGTGCTACGTGGGGTTCACCTGTACGTGCATACACCTCAAGCACTGATGGTTTCGTTGCCAAGCTGGATAATAATGGCACCCTGACGTGGAATACTTTTTTGGGTGGAAGTTCTGATGATGTAATTCGAGGAATAGCAGTAGATACGAGCGGCAATGTGTATGTTGGTGGATATAGTTATGCTACGTGGGGGTTTCCTGTACGGGCGTTTTCAGCAATTTATGATGGTTTCGCAGCCAAGCTAAATAGTAGTGGCACACTTACGTGGAATACTTTTTTGGGAAGCAATAATGAGGATGTAATTCGAGGAATAGCAGTAGATACGAGTGGGAATGTGTATGTTGGTGGATCCAGTAATGCTACGTGGGGTTCACCTGTACGCGCATATACATCAGGTTTTGACGGTTTCGCAGCAAAGCTTGATAGTAGTGGCACACTTACGTGGAATACTTTTTTGGGTGGGAGTGGTAGTGATTACGTATATGGCATCACAGTCGATACAAGCGGCAGTGTCTATGTCGGTGCATATACTAATGCTACGTGGGGCTCTCCTGTGCGGGCATATACATCAGGTAATGATGGTTTTGTGGCCAAGATCAATGATGACACTACTGCTCCTACTGTTTCCACTCTCTCTCCTACGGACAATGCAACGGGTGTATCGAGAACTGCAAACCTCGTGATTACCTTCAGTGAAGCAATAGGAAAAACAGGGACGGGAATGGTGACGATTAAGAAGACTTCTGATAATGCAACAGTGGAGACGATTGCAGTGACGGGAAGCTTGGTCACAGGATCTGGAACGACGACGATGACGATCAATCCGTCTGTAACACTGGATTACAGTACCGAGTACTACGTACAGATCAATGCACTGGCATTCCCTGATGCGTCGGGAAACTTCTATGCAGGTATCAGTAATACGACGAGCTGGAGCTTCACGACAGAGGCAGCTCCGATCGTTGCTAGTGAGACTTCTGCCTCAACACCTGTTGTCATTCCTCATGGCGGAGGAAGAGGACTGAAGTCTCCAGGCAGAGGAGGAACTGCACCGCTGATTGATTTTAAAACGATGCAGGTCATTTCTCATGTAACCAATGTTCCAACTCCTACCGTCACACAGCCGTCATCTCCTGCAATTCTTCTTCTCGAAAAGAAACGCAGTGAACTCACCCAGAGTTTCGAGAAACAGCTAGAGGCCGCGACGTCCCTATCGGCGAGAAAAAGAGTAGAACAAAAACAAGCCCGACAATTGAAGAGTATCGATGCGAGGATGAAGAGGCTCTCGAAGAGGGGTCGGTAAAAATGTCGGTACACAATCTTCTGCTACACTACTGACCAATGTTGAACGAACGATTCATTCACCTTATCCATCATGTCAATACTCTGCACAGGAGCACCTCAGGCAATCCGTCACAAGTTCTGGCCCAGCTTTTTCTTCACTGTAGCTTTCATGAGTATTGCAGGTCTGAGTGGAGTGCCGACAGCTCACGCAGCGACAGTAACGTGGGATGGTGGAGGAGTTGGAGATACGAATTGGAATACCTGTGCTAACTGGTCGTCTGATACATGCCCTACATCCAGTGATGTTGCTACGTTTAATGGAACGTCTACAAACAATGCAACAATAAACGTGAATATCAATGTCCTGGGCATTGCCATAAGTTCTGGATACACAGGAACTATTACTCAATCGGCTGCATTCACTGTCACTGTTGGAACTAGTGGGTATACCCAAGCAGATGGAACTTTTACCGGAGGAGCTGGCAACGTAGATATCAACGGATCCTTCACCCAATCAACCGGAACCTTTACCGCACCAACAACCCTGAGCATTGCGAGTAACTTTACAAAGACGGGTGGAACCTTCGATGAAGGAACGAACACCGTAATTTTTGATAGTGATACCAGCCTCACATACAACGTGAATGTGACAGAGACCTTTTACAATGTGACATTGAATGCAACACAAAGCTTTTATGGACTTAGTATTACGGCAGGAGACACCATGGTCGTGACCAATAATTTAACAATGACGAGTGGCGCGTTCGGG
>CALRGQ010000033.1 GCA_943357915.1 Candidatus Peribacteria bacterium | reverse complement strand
GAAGAACTGTACCGATTCTTTGCTCTGTGGGTCGTAGTCCACACTCGTCGCATACAAGTCCAGCACCTGCCGATACAGCGCCTTTTCGCTGCTGCGAATATCTCGAATGCGATCCAAAAGCTCCTTCCAGTACTGTCCGCCTCCTGCCCCCTTAAGTCGCTCATCATCCATCGTAAAGCCTTTGACGATATACTCACGCAACCGAGCAGTAGCCCACTGGCGGAAGCGAGTACCGACAGCGGACTTCGCGCGGTAGCCAATGGCAACGATCACATCCAGATTGTAGTGCTTTGTTCTGTAGCTCTTGCCATCCGCTGCAGTTGTCAAGTATTCCTTGACTACTGATTCTGCGCTCAATTCACCCTCCTCAAAGATATTGAGAATATGCAGGCTAATATTTTGCTTCGTCGTTGCAAAAAGCTCTGCCAGCTGCGCCTGCGTCAGCCACACCGTCTCACCCTCCATGCGCACGGAAATTTTCGGCACGCCATCAGCGCCTTCGTAGATGATGATGCCGGTGCCTGAGGTATCATCATTCATTGTGCAGACAGGGAAGTAGATTCCGGCTCTGCAACGATGGCATCGAACGGCTCATCGTCCCAATGCTGCGGATCTGTAAGAGTAATGCCATGTGCGATATTGAAATGGTTGTAGTTAATGTCGTGCAGGAACATATTGATACGACAAAGGTTGTAGGTCGTGAGGTTCTCAGTTGTGTTTACAGGTGCCATAGTTCGTTCTTGTGAAGTTTGAAGCTGATTTCAATAAGGGGATTGTAGCTAGTAATTGAGTATCTGTGTAACCTTTAGTCATAGGCGAGTTATAGTTTCACCCATTTCCATCATGAAAAAACTTACACACCAGGAAATAGAAATGCTCTGGGGAGAGGAAGGACCATATTCCGAAGCGAAGCTGGTACTTAATACCCGTATTCTGGATGATCACATCTCTCGCGTGATGGTGGAAGTGCAGGGGCACATCAACCCGACGACATTCCGGCTGGTGAAAAAATACAGAAACAAAGAATTTGCCAATGACATCCATATACAAAACATGTTGGATTCCGCAGCGTACTGGGGGAAGAGCGAGGGCTACGTCGTTTCGCTGGGAGTGGAGGAATACTCCGATGATCCTCTGGTGATGAAACGCGCGGAGGAAAAGCTGCGTGTGCTGAAAGAGGCTATTATTCACATGCATGTGTTTGTGATGGAGTATTTTGAACTATAGAAATGTTTGTTTACATCTCTTGACTGCTTGTATACAAACTAACCTACTTTGTAAGCATCTTGGTAATAATTGATCCTGAGTGTACACTTGTTCTCCTATGCAAGGCTTCGACTATCGAAAGGCCGTACAATGCCTAAACTACCTCGCAGAGAAGGGAGGAGGCAGCATGAACAAGATGAAAGCAATCAAGCTTTTGTGGCTTGCCGACAGACTGCACTTGCGTTTGTATGGAAGGCCGGTGCTTACTGATCATTATGTTGCTATGAAATTTGGACCGGTACAATCTGGAGTGAAAGATTTAGCTGAGGATAAGCAGGAGTTTTTGGCCAAAGAGGAGAGTACATATCGTAACGAGTACCTTGGGCTCGAAGGACACAATGTCCTTTCGAAGAAATCCACCGATTGTAATGTTTTCTCTGACTCTGAAAATGAAGTACTCAATAGCGTATTTCAAAAATTTGGATTTCTCGATCAGTACGCACTTGCAGAGCTTTCGCACCGTTATCCCGAGTGGGAGAAGTTCCGAGAACAATTGGAGCAGGGTGAAGGCTCAAGATTCCCCATGGATTTTGCTGATTTTTTTGGGAACCCTCATGATGGTAAGGATGATTTTTTTGCTTTGGATCCAGAACAATTGGAGCTTTCTCGTGGAATTTTCACGGAAAATCAAACAATCTGTGCATCATGATTCAGATTCCGTTTGACGTGCTTTTTGGCGCAACACTGGGAATTGGTACGGTGTACTACTACCAGAGTGATCATCTTATCAATACGAAAGAGTCACATTATTTCGTTGTCCTTGCACATAGTGACTCGACGTTTCATGTCGTGTGTGCAACGTCTCAGATACAGAAGCGCAGGGATTTTGTTCGTATAAGGCAGCTACCTATCCAAACGCTTGTTGAGGTAACTCCTACCTCTGAGAATGGTCTGCGGAAAGTGTCTCTCTTCGATTGCAATTACCTGTATGAGGAAACACTGAATTCATTGAAGCGTAAGCATGAGCAGCAGCCAATACAGGTTCGAGGTTGCATGAGCCAATCAACGGTGCAATTACTCATCAATGGCGTGAAAGTGAGCCCTCTCATAGCTAGGGAGAAGAAATTGATCTTCACGTAATTCATAACTCAAATCAATGCACCCCTACATCTCCAAAGCACAGTTCCTGCACTCGCTGTACTGCCCAAAATACCTCGCGCTTTTCATCACACTGTGTGTCTTCTCGGCCTGCAGTCGCCAAACTTCTGCTCCCACCATCGAACCCGAACCTACGTCTTTCATCGCCGAAGTAACAACGACTGAAGAACCAACAATCGAAAAACTCCCCTCAGAACTAAGCATTCCGCATTTTCGAGATATGACACTCGTCGGAACCGGACTGACACTGGACCGTGTCATGGAGAAGAACGATGTCTACACAAAATACGCAATCAGCTACCTGAGTAATGGCCTCAAGATCACCGGCGTTTTTCTGATACCAAACGCAGAGGGAGCGCATCAACTTCTGGTCTTTAATCATGGCTATATCGATCCAGCTGTTTACACGCAGGGCAGGGGACTGAAGCGTGAAGAAGACTACATGGCCAAGCAGGGCTTTGCGGTCATTCATCCAGATTACCGTGGTCACGCGGGATCTGATGAAAGTCCGATGACGGAAAAAGTGTATGACGGAAATCTGGAATACGCGATGGACAGCGCCAATGCGATACTTACTGTGCGTGCCGCAAATTTACCGAATGTTGATGCATCACGAGTCGGCATGCTGGGGCACTCTATGGGTGGGGGAGTGACGCTTGCGATTTTGACCGGAAGACCGGAACTGGTGGACGCTGCGGTGTTGTATGCACCAGTGCACGCCAAAGTCTGGGAGAACTTTGTGCGCTGGCGAGCTGAGCGCGAAGAAGGGGATCGCACGATAGAACAATTTGGTATGTATCAGGAAAAGCCTGAGATCTGGGACAATCTTTCTCCTGATACTTTTCTCAGTAGCATCCGGGTCCCCGTCCTGCTGTTTCAGGGAACGAAAGACAAAGATGTTCCGTTTGAGTGGGCGGATTATCTGAGCCAAAGATTCATCGACCTGAAACTTGATCTGACGTACGAACGATATGACGGTGAAGGTCATGAGTTTTCATTCATGTGGACGGACTTTATGAAGAAGACTGCTGAGTTTTTTACGGAACAACTCTCCCCCTCAGGACAAACGCTTCCATCAAAGAATTCATAAAAAGAGTACTATTCAGACACTTTGATGCTTCGCTCGCTCCACATCATCACGGCATCGACGAGTGGCAACACAGACGTTGTTGCTGACGTTATCTCTCAGCGGATAACAGAACGAGGGGCAGATATCGCTATTGAACGGCAACGCGCGGAGCTTGCTAAGCCTGAAGATCTCCTGCGAGGGGATGTACTGATCCTCGGTTCTGGAACATGGAATACTGGCGGGAGCGAGGGGCAGCTCAATATGTACATGGATACCCTGCTGCGCGTCCGTGCAAAAGACACTGATCTCCAGGGCAAACCGATAACATTCATTAGCCTTGGTGATGATCGGTACTATTTTCGTACTCGGTGCACGGAGCACTTTCTACGCTTTCAGCGCGAACACAAAGGCACTCTCTTTGTTCCACCGCTCATCATTGTCAATGAACCGTACGAACAAAAAGAGAAAATAGAGAAGTGGGCAGACAAGCTTCTGAGTACGATGGTCGAAGGGTGTTAGTTCGGCGTCTTTACGCTCCACTATGAATGCCGAGATACGGAGAAATCCGCGGACAGATTCTTCCGTAATCATCGGTGTTCTTACTCCGGGGTGATCCGAAAGGGTCGCTCCGATTTTTTTGTTGGGCTCTCATACGCTATGATCAAACAGCAATGATACTGAAAAGTTTTCTAACGGCTGTCCTTGCTGCAAATGCCGTGTTTGGCAGTCTTTGCACCATGCCAATTCCGATGGCGATGGCCGAGAGTCTTCCGATTCATCATAAGGAAATAAACATGTCACCGATGGACGCAATGTCGCATCTTGATTGTGAGAATTGTTTGCAGCAAAAGAATGTCGACATTGTGGCAGCAGCTCAGTGTAGTGGGTATTGTTTTGTCGATGCGTTCCGGACGACTGACATCAGTAATAATTCTACGGACTACAGCGTCCGAGGATCAGTTCCTCTCGCATATACTGTCGTCGATATTGTCACCAAAAACGAACCACGTGATACTGATTCCTATTCTCAGTTACCGAAGGACATCTCCATTCATACGGTGATTCTACGCCAGTAGAAAAGAGGAATATAAACAACGTTTCACTCTTTTTTTTCATTCTTTTCTTTACCGTCGTATGTCAGATTCATCATCAAAAAAATGTGCGAAGATTAAGATTAACGGCATGACATGTCATAGCTGTGAAGTGCTGATCGAACGCAAACTCAGAGCGGTTCCTGGTGTCACCGATGCGCAGATCAACTATCGCACCGGCATTGCCACTATTTCAGCTGATAAGAAAAACCTCCCGTCTTCTGAAAAGATCGAAGCTGTGATCAAAAAAGCCGGTTACTCGCTTGCTGATAATACAATCTCCAATATTTCTTCTGAAGCTGATAGCAGGAAGTGGTTCGAGATTGGTGGGTCACTTCTTATCATCTTCGTTGTCTATAGACTCTTGTTGGTCTTCGATCTCGTATCCCTAGCACCTTCTACATCCGGTGTACTGTCACTCGGTGGCGTCTTTGTCATTGGGCTTGTCGCAGGAACCAGCAGCTGCCTAGCCGTAACAGGAGGCCTACTTCTTGCGCTGGCAGCAAAGCATAATCAAATCCACAGAAAGGAAGCACAGTGGAAAAAATTTGCACTCTTGATGCATTTCAATGTTGGGAGACTTGTTTCGTACGCCGTTCTTGGTGGTCTTGTCGGTCTTCTCGGCCAATCAGTGACGCTGAGTACGCAAATGTCCGGTTACATGAGCATCGCAGTTGCCTTGATCATGCTGTATCTGGCGCTCACGATTTTACGAATCATTCCTGCCGGAAGTTTTCCGATTCGTCCGCCAAAAAAGTTAGCGCATTGGATTCATGGCCTTTCAGAGAGTGATCATCCAGCAGCGCCCTTTACACTCGGTGCATTCACATTTTTCTTGCCATGCGGTTTTACACAGTCACTGCAGCTTGTGGCGCTGGCATCAGGAAACTTTATCACCGGCGCTCTGGTGATGTTCACATTTGCACTCGGCACATTACCCTCACTGATAGGGCTCAGTGTTGTGGCCTCAGCAGCGAAGGGAACAGCCTCCCGGCTTTTTTTGCGCTTTTCGGGAGCTCTGGTGCTCATTCTCGCAATCTATAATCTTAATAGCGGCCTGGCACTCACGGGGCTAAGAGTTCCTTCTATATTCCAGAGTCCTCCGGTTGCTGCAGGGTCGGCTCCAAAAATTATTGGTGGCATGCAGGAAGTGTCTATGAAGGTGACACGCTCCGGTTACATGCCAAACAATCTTACGATCACAGCTGGAGTTCCCGTTCGCTGGAAAGTTGATGGAACCGAAGCCGCCGGCTGCACAAGCGTCATGACAATTCCCTCATTAAACGTATCACAGCCACTCCAAACCGGTGAAAATATTATCGAATTCACGCCGCTTCAAAAAGGCCAATTAGCCTTCATGTGTTCCATGGGTATGGTACGAGGATCATTTACTGTTCTTTAATTTTTTTTCATTTCCTTTTCTCTTTTTTTATGTCACAACTCAAATGGCAAGACCAGCATCAGAATAATTCCGTAGGATCAGCATCCAATGGAGCTAATGTATGGTTTGGGATCTCGATGGGGCTGATCGGCTTGATTATCGGAGGAGCCGCAGTGTTTGTACTAAATAGCAAAAACATTGGAGCATCTGAAGGCAAAAAAGTTCCTGCTGCAGTCGCCGATGCACCAAGTCCCGTACCAACTCCTAAACCAACTCCAGCTCCAGCTGAAGAACCTCCGGCAGGCCCAGTTCCTCCTGTTGATCTGAAGAATGATCATATCCGCGGCAACCCAAAGGCTACGGTTGCGGTCATCGAATATTCTGATTTCGAATGTCCTTTCTGTGTGCGCGCAGAACCTACGATGCGACAGATCAGTAAAGATTACGGTGACAAAGTCATGGTTGTGTACCGTCACTACCCTTTAAGTCTCCATAAAAATGCACAGAAACAAGCAGAAGCAACTGAGTGCGCGAATGACCAAGGAAAATTTTGGGAATATCACGATGCCATTTTTGATCGATCAACCAATGGCACCGTCACGATTACCAATCTTGTTCCTCTTGCAAAAGAACTTGGTCTCAATGAAACGACATTTAAAAACTGTCTGGATACCAACAAGTATGCACAGGATGTCCAAGACGAAATGGCGGCAGGCGCTGCAGCAGGTGTACGCGGAACTCCTGGCACCTTTGTGGTGAATATGAAAACGCAGAAAAGTACGTTTATCTCTGGAGCGCAGCCATTCAATGCATTCAAGACTGCCATCGATGCGATGCTAACCAATGACAAATGATCACAACTATCTCCATCCCCGGCATCCACTGTGCGTCCTGCGCTGCGCTGATCAAAGACGTGAGTAGTGAATTCCCTGATATTACCAATGTCACTGTGGATCTCGCCACAAAAATTGTCACTATTGATCATAATGAACGTCTGAATCTACAGAAATGGACTCAGGAGATAGAGTCACTTGATCTCAAGTACAAAGTGCAACCTGCTTCCTAAAACATCATGTCCTCTCAAGCTTCACTCTCGATCACCGGCATGCATTGTGCTAGCTGCAGCGCTCTGATCACGCGCAAACTTAAGAAGACTCCGGGAGTTGAAGATGCGAATGTGAACTATGCCGCGAATAAAGCACAGATCCGTTTCGATCCTGCACAGGTACAGGAGGAAGGCCTCATCGCTGCCGTGAAAGCGGCTGGATACGGCGCTGAAATTCGTGATGAGCACAGCCATCACGGAGTCGAAACAGATCGGAAGAGACGAGAGGCAGAAGTCATCGGATATCGAAACAAGTTTCTGATTGGTTTGATATTGAGTCTCCCCATGCTGTACTTCATGCTCGGTGATTTCGTACCGTCGCTTCCGTTTATCAAACTCCTGATGCCTTTTGCGGGTATCGCATCCTTGATTCTTGCAACCCCAGTGCAATTCTGGCTTGGAGCAGGGTTTTACAGGGGTTTCTGGTCGAGCCTTAAAATGCATACGTTCAGCATGGATAGTCTGATCGTCATCGGGACGTCAACGGCTTACTTCTACAGCCTCTTCAACTTCGCATCCCATATTTTTACCGAACGAACGATTTTGGGAGGCATGCACGATTTGTATTTTGAAGTTGCAGCAATGCTCATTACGTTCGTATTACTTGGGAAATGGCTGGAATCACGAGCGAAAGGCGCCACATCGGAAGCGATCCAAAAGCTCATGGGGCTTCAGGCCAAGACAGCACGGGTTCTCAGAGATGGGCAGCCTGTCGATATTCCGATCGAACAAGTGAAAGCAGGAGATATTATTGTTGTACGACCGGGAGAGAAAATCCCAGTGGATGGCGTTGTCCTAAAAGGACTGACGTCCGTTGATGAATCCATGCTCACCGGGGAAAGTTTGCCAGTTGAAAAAAAAGAAAGTGATCGCGTCTTTGGTGCAACAATGAATGGTAATGGCAGCATCGAGTTTCGTGCGGAAAAAGTCGGCTCAGAAACTGCACTCGCTCAGATCATTCGGTTTGTGGAAGAAGCACAAGGCTCGAAGGCACCTATCCAGGCATTTGCTGACTGGGTATCATCGTGGTTCGTTCCAGCGGTGATCATTATTGCCATTGTGACTTTTATCATCTGGATGTTTATTGGCGCTGAGTTCACATTTGCACTTTTGTCTGCGGTCTCAGTGCTCGTCATTGCGTGTCCGTGCGCACTCGGACTCGCTACGCCAACTGCCATCATGGTTGCCACGGGTAAAGGCGCCGAGAATGGCATTCTGATTCGCGGTGGCGAACCACTAGAAGCGGCAAACAAGATTCAGGTAATCGTATTTGATAAAACAGGAACACTGACAAAAGGAAAGCCGGAAGTTACCGACGTCATTCAAGTAGAGACGCAAAATCTTGCGTCTCTACAAGTACTGCAGATTGCCGCAAGCTTGGAACAAGGCTCAGAGCATCCTCTTGCCGAGAGCATTGTGAATCATGCAAAAGAGAAACAGCTGACTCTCGACGCTTGCGAAGCATTCAAAGCGATCCCTGGTCACGGCATTGAGGGAATTCTGGCGGGGAAGAAGTATTTTTTTGGAAACAGGAAACTGATGGAGGCATTCGGTATTGATGTCACATCTATTGAGAGCCGACTACAAACTCTGGAGGAACAAGGTAAGACAGCGATGATACTCAGTGATGAACATCAAGTACTGGGAATAGTCGCCGTTGCCGATACACTCAAAGAAACCTCAAAAGAAGCCGTCGATAGCCTCAGGAAGATGGGGATTGAGATCTACATGATCACCGGTGATAACACTCGCACCGCACGCGCAATCGCGTTGAGTATGGGCATTCAGAACGTGCTTGCAGAAGTGCTTCCTGAGCAAAAAGCAGCTGAAGTGAAGAAGCTGCAGAAATCAGGAAAACGTGTCGCGATGGTAGGGGATGGGATCAACGATAGTCCAGCTCTTGCCCAAGCAAACCTGGGCATTGCAATGGGTTCTGGAACGGATATTGCCATGGAAACTGGCGGCATCGTGCTCGTAAAGAATGATCTGCGCGACGTTGTCACTGCGATCAAACTCAGCCGCGCCACCGTGAACAAGATCCATCAGAATATGTTCTTTGCGTTGTTTTTTAACGTCATCGGTATTCCGATCGCAGCAAGAGCCTTCATCAGTTTCGGTGTTGTACTACGGCCGGAGCTTGCAGGATTTGCGATGGCATTCAGTTCGGTTGCCGTTGTCACAAATTCACTGCTGCTGAAAGGCTTTCATCCGGTACGCCGAAACTGGATCTCAGATATTGCGCCTGTGATTATGGCCGTTGGATTCACAGCGTTATTTTTGATTTTTGCCCGGATTAGTTCTTAATTTTTTATTTCTTTTCTCATTCTTCTATGAAATTCTCATCACAAACTCTGCTCCTAGTTAGCAGCATCATCGGCACCCTCACCCTAGCTGCATGTGCACCTACAAATAATGAAGCAACTACGGACCATTCCAACGGTATGACAGATCATGCTTCCATGAGCATGAACGATATGATGACCGAACTCGAGGGAAAGACAGGTGACGACTTCGATAAGGCATTCATTGAGATGATGATTCCTCATCATGAGGGCGCGATCGACATGGCTCGTGCTGCACAGCAATCCGCAAGCCATCAAGAAATTAAGGATATGGCAGAGGAAATTATTTCCGCACAACAGAAGGAAATAGATATGATGCGCGGCTGGCAGCAATCATGGGGCTATGCTCAGTAAGACATGACGAGCGGGACGGAAAAATGTCCGTCCCGTTTTTCGGAATTCGATGGTTCTGCTGTATGATCTGATCATGCGCCGGTTAATCTTTGCGCTTGTACTCGGTTTTCTGTCGCTTCCTCTAGCACCGGGGGCGTTTGGGCAGTCTATGCCTGCGGATCTCAGCAGTATTCAGGCCATCATCAGTGGACCAAAAGATATTGCGGTTGGCCGCACGATTATTCTGGATGCATCCTCCAGCCGTATTCAGGGGGACAAGACCGAATACCGTTGGAGCATCAACGAAACCAAGCAAAATATCGGACGCAACGTGGAAATGATTTACACGCCGGAAAAACCAGGAGTACTAACATTCCGGCTACAACTCAAGACGGTAAGCCTTAGCGGCAAGACCGAAGAATCAGATGTTTCTCATCAAGTGACGGTGTTTAAGCGAAAAATCGTCATTATTGCTGACGGCTCGGTGACGCCAGAAAAACTAGCGACACACGCTTCTGAAGCGCTGAACGATGGCGTCTACGTAAAAATTATACAGACTGATCCGGCAATTCCGAGACTTCTGGTGGAAGATGCGCTGATGAAAATGATCACAGAAGATAAAGATGCTCTTTCAGGAGCTGATGCAATAGTTCTGTGGACGGAAGGCATTTCCGGTTTGCAGGCACTCATGCGCGCGGTGCAATCTGATACGGAGCGTCAGGCAGCGCTGCATAATCAATCTATTATCCTGCTCACAGAGAATAGTCTGGCCACTGTCGCACGCACAACGCATGGCGCACGAACATTACTTGATCCTGCAGAAATTATCATCACGCGTCACGAAGCGATGAGCCCACTGATCACCGCTGCAGGAATGGATGAATTCCGTACCGTCATCAAAACTCGTGATATCGGTTCACTCTCACTGGGCTCATCATCTATCACACTTCGTCCGTGGGATTTTCTTTCGATACTCGTCAATTATCTTCTTTCACATGGCGTCTCGGCCCAAGCGGTGATTTTGCTGCTCATTCTGCCAATCATCGCGACGATCTTTGCATTCCTGAAACAAATCATCGGTATCACATCTTTTGGCCTCTACACGCCATCAATTGTTGCGTTAAGTTTCCTCGCTCTCGGTTGGTCTATTGGTCTTTTGTTCCTGCTATTCATCCTCATCATGGGGTATCTGACCCGTTCAGTGATGAAACGGTGGCGCCTTCTCTATATTCCGAAAGTCGCCATCATTCTCACGGTCTTAAGTTTTACACTGCTTCTTCTCGTTGCCATCGGAACATCGTTTGGCTTGGCGTTCCCACGTGACACGGTTTTCATCTTGCTCATCATGTCCGCACTTGCGGAAAACTTCTTGAATTTGAAGACCGAAGAAGGTTGGCGCTCGGCGATCCTCGGCATCGGCGAGACGGTCTTTGGTTCGCTCCTGTGCGTCTTCATCGTCCAGTCACTATGGTTACAGTCACTCGTTCTTGCATATCCGGAACTCCTGCTGCTCACGATTCTCATCAATATAGGACTTGGCCGCTGGACGGGGCTTCGATTGGTCGAATACTTCCGCTTCCGTGAAGTCTTTAAGCACCTTCAGGAAGAAGAATAATCTCTATGTTTTTTCCTTTCCTGAACCACTACGGCGTTCTTGGCCTCAATGCCCGGAACTTGCTCTACATCAAGCCGTTTAATCCTAAAAAAGCGGTCGCGTTCGCCGATGACAAAATGAAAACCAAGGCATTCTTGTCAGCCCGAGGCGTGCCAACTGCACGGCTCTTTGCCAGGATCGAAACCAGGCGTCAGCTCAGTGCATTTGATTTTAGATCACTCCCAGATGAATGTGTCCTCAAGCCCAATGAAGGCTTTGGAGGAGAGGGGATTATCATCCTGAAAGGCAGACGAAACGGCGTCTTTCTGGAACAAGGCAAAAATCCTATAACGGAACAGCGGCTTCGGGAGCATATTGAAGATATCCTTGATGGAAAGTTTTCTATCAGCGGACAAGCAGATTTTGCCTTCTTTGAGAAAATACTCGTCGCAGACGATTGCTTTGTGCCTTTCCGTCCCGCAGGACTTCCGGACCTACGAATTGTCGTCTTTAACCTGGTTCCTGTGATGGCAATGCTCCGAATTCCGACAGCCGAAAGTGGCGGCAAAGCGAATGTTCATCTCGGGGGTATCGGCATCGGAATTGATATTACAAAGGGTGTGACAACTCACGCGGCTCAGTACAATACAATCCTCAAAGAGCTGCCACACGGGACACCGGTTGCCGGAATTCAGATCCCACGTTGGGAAGAAATTCTACTGATTTCATCTCGCATTCAATACATCACGAATATCGGATATCTAGCAGTAGACCTGACAATCGACCGTGAACTCGGTCCGGTGCTTTTGGAAGTAAACGCGAGAGCTGGGCTCATGGTACAAGTCGCTAATCTGGCTCCTCTCCGTGCACGGCTGGAACGCGTTTCCGGGCTGAAAGTAAGCTCACCCGAAAAAGGCGTGCGTCTCGCTCAAGAACTTTTTGGTGAAAAGGCTGAACGCCGTGTCAGTCATTCCGACAAACCAATACTCGCTTCCAGAGAAATCTTAGAAATCGCCGGAGAAAGTTATGTCGTGGAAGAACCTTGCGCCGTTGCTCCGGAGCGAGAAGAAACTATCTTCACTCCGGATTTTGTCGAAGAGCTTGAAAAACGAGCGGCCATTGAATCAGTCGAAGGTTCACGTGCGACCTACAAAATCAAATTCAGTCTTGGCGGACGTAAAATCCAGACACTCATTCGGAAGGGTGAGACTGGCGTTCCAGATGTCCGTGCCGTCATTGGCCGTCGTGACCTCGTAGGATTTTTGATCGATCCCAGTAAACGCACGACACCACTTGTGAGAACCACAGGCGTAAAACAAGACCTCCGTGCTGCAGACCGACTCATCTGCGCCATCGATAAAGACGTACAGATCCTAAAAGAGCTGCGCCCTGTGAACCTTGAGGAAGAGCTGGAGCGCTGCCGTCTTGATGACGCATACAATCCAGTGTTTCTGCCTCGTGAACCGACGGTCGACGTGAGCCAGGCAGAACAGAATCTGCGCAAAATCGAAACGGATGATTCACCACTAGGTATTCTGCTTCGAAAAAAGCGACGAGAACTTCTGCTAAAGCTAGATCTCCTCCGTTCTCGCGGTGACGCTGAGAAATTTACGACCGCGAGTATGGCTCTCTATGGTTCGCCCAGCACGTCACTCATAGGGTTTGCGAAGGCACATCTGCAGTCACGCATTGCGTGTGATCTTGTTGTTGCTGACAGTCAGCTTCTGAGCGCTGAGGAAGCCAAAGTTAAATTTGAAAGTGTCTTAGTGGCGTACGGCCTTCATGACTGGCAGGTCATGATCAAAACATCCATGATCGCCGATTGTGCCGTTGGAGGTCAGAGTGTCTTTATTCGTTCCGGTGCTCGGTTTAGCCATTCGCATATCCAATCGTTAGTCGCCCATGAGATCGAAACTCATGTTCTGACCGCCGAAAATGGTGCAATCCAGCCGTACGAAATTTTCAGGTGCGGTCTCGCAAATTACTTAGATACCCAAGAAGGACTCGCCATCTTTAGTCAGATCCGTGTTCTGTCGCCACATCATGAGAAACGTTACTTTCATGCAAAACGAGTCTTAGGTGTTGCATACGCTATGGAACATTCATTTGCAGACACTCGCCGATATCTGGTGCAAGAACTGGGTTGTACGTCTGAAAAGGCTCTGATGACAACCGCAGACTTAAAGAGGGGAGTGTCCCAAACATCAGAGCCGGGGGCATTCACCAAGTCATTAGTCTATTTCCGCGGCTACCGTGCCATTGAGCAGTTTGTCCATCAAGGAGGGGATATTAAGCGTCTGTACATTGGGAAGATCGCGATAGAAGATTTGGGTCTGATTGATGAGATCAAGGGGGTGAAAGAAGCTCTTATTTTGCCAAAACACCTACGTCTACAACCAGCTGCTAAGGCAGTGAAGAGTCCTAGGAAGCGTAAAAAAGCTTGATAAACTCCTAGAAATGCGGAAAGTGATAAAGTAAATAAAATGATTTGACATACTTAGCAAATAGGTATATAAATGTAACCTTTCAATCTTACCCCCCACTTCTCGTGCTTTATTTGTCCACACAGCGCACCAAGAAAATCTGCTCGTTTCTGGCTCTTGTGCTCGTATTGTCGTTAGCATTTAGCACTCTTATGGCGCTCAGTACAGAGCCGACGTTTGCAAGCCATAGCCAGTGTTCTGATGCCAAAGACAATGATGCCGATGGACGAGTCGACTATCCTCAGGATGATGACTGCGAGTCGCTTGATGACGACTACGAAGGTATTGGCCTCAACGGAAATTTCATCACGATCACAGACGGTAAAGAATCCGTGCAACCTGGTGGAAACATGGTGTACGTCATCACACTGAAGCAACAGCGTCAGGATGCACGTATCGTGAATATTGAATTACATCTCCCAAACCAGGGAAACATCGTTTCAGCAAGTGACAGTGGTGATGTTCGTAACGGCTATGTCCGTTGGACAAATGTTTCAGTATACAAAAACGTCACTCGTACCCTCACGGTGAATGCCAACGTGAATCCGGACGCTCCAGTCGGCAAGTATATGATTGCTCGCGCAATCGTGGAAGGACAGGAGGCAACAGATACGACACTTGTGGAAAATTACGTTGCGGTTCCAGCTGACCATTACAGAGTTAGCATCACCGATGGCCGTGAGTTCATCACACCCGGTCAGAACCTTACCTATACTGTCCGTGTTAAAAATACATCATCTGCTACGAAAACAACGGATGTTCGGGCATCGATGCCATTCATGTCAGAGTATCTGACGATTAGTGATGGTGGTGTTAGGGATAACTACAACGTGACGTGGCGTGCTGTCACGCTTGAGCCGGGACAGGAAGGAGTCTTCTCGTTTACAGTCCTCGTCGACCGCAATGCTGTTGATCGTTACGGAATTCGCGCCAGAGCGTATGCAGGTACCATCAGCGCTCTCGATGAAACCGTCGTTCGCTTCGGTCTTCCCTATGACGCCATCACAACGTCGATTTCCGATAATCGCAATACCGCAGCAATTGGCCAACTGATCACGTATGTCGTGAAAGTGACGAACTCATCCGATACGGTAGGAACACAAGTTTACGTCAATGGTTCCTTGCCACAATACGGAGAATTCGTCTCTGCAACGGAAGGTGGCGTTACCGATGGAATCAACGTCCGTTGGCACATCATTCAGATTGCGCCTCACGATACGCGCACCCTCAGCTATACGGTCCGCGTCCGTTCCGATGCGCCGCTCGACGCACTCCTCAGTGCCGGTGCAGTTGCCGATGGCATGAACGGTCAGATTGCTCGTGACGTGACAAAAGTTGCTGCTTTGAGCTCCGAGTCCGGCATTGCCTCAGATGACGTGATCTTCCGCAAAACTGCTGACCGAAGCGAAGCAGTCCCAGGTGGATCGATTCGTTACACACTCTTTGTCAAAAACACGTTAGATCACGTGATCTCCGATGCCGTCATCATCGACCGTTTCGATACACAGTATCTTTCGTTTGTTAGCGCTGACAACATGCAGAACCTCATTAGCCAATCTGGAGGCCATATGGAGTGGAAGGTTCCAGTGTTGAAACCTGGCGAAGCCTGGCAGACAACGTACATTCTTGCCGTCGCAGCCAATGCACCGACTGGCCTAGAACTTGATAACGTCGCAACACTCCGTGGTTCTGATGTGAGTAATATTTCGCTCACCGAGCGCGTCCGCACCAATTCGTCCGGCGTCATGGGTGACTTCCCATCAACCGGAGCAGGCATGGATATGATCCTCGCATTCCTCATGGGCATTCCTGCCCTCGCAGCAACCAGACTTCAGCGGAAGTTTGCATAAAGCGTTATTTCACACTCAAAAGAAAACCCCGCGCGTGCGGGGTTTTTTTATGACAGAAAGAATTGGGTCTTCAGGAAATCGAGTGGGTAAATTCTAGAGTTTTTCGCACATACACGTCAGCACTTTCAGTCGCAAATACTCTTCATCGCGCAGGCCGTAGGCTCGTCGCTGGATGACACGGATCTTGTTGTTGAGACCTTCGACGAAACCG
>CALRGQ010000032.1 GCA_943357915.1 Candidatus Peribacteria bacterium | reverse complement strand
GATATCGCTAGGATTGAATACTGGCTAAATCACACTCCGAGAAAATGTTTGAACTGGAAAACTCCGCATGAGATAATGATTGAAAATCAGCTCTTTTCTTCTTCTACTTCAACTCACCCTACTGATGCATTTGAGGGGTAAGCGCGGGATTTCTGTCATAATAATATTATAACATATAATATTAATTATGCAATATTATGAGCTTCGGATGATCTATGAACCTAGACCGTCCATGACACGGGTGAGCTTGAGCCCGCCTTTTTCTTTCCGGTACACGAATTCGGCTACGGTATAGATTCCCCTTGGCTTCAGTAGACGTTCTACTTGTCTTCGCACCGCGTCATCTAGCTCGAAAGCACGCTCAAAATTCATGTCATAACGTTTCATAATGGCGGGAGAACAGGCCATGTGTGCCTGACGACTATTTCGTGGAATGGTGCATTTGTAGTTGTTCACAGCATCAAAACTCTCATCATCGAACTGTTCGAATGCGTTCTGTTCCAGAAGATCTACTTGGAACGTCTCAAATGACTCGTTGTTTGGTTCGATGTCCAAACCTATGATCTTCGCCCGTGCTTCATGTGCGATGCGGCAGTACCAGGGTTCAAACTGTTCGAGGACATGAGGATCGAAGAAGCGATACCACAGTTTAGTTAGGCCGCCGGGTAGGTCCTTAGAATTTTTAGAGCCGCAGCCGATGTCGAGAATGTTCTTTCCCACAAGATCGCGTGTGAGATTGGCGATTTCCTGCAGTCTCCTCAGCTCCGCAATGATGCGATAATTCGGCAGCGTGGGATATTTTTGATGGATACTCATTCCGAGATCTTGGTATGACCGTGAGAGTGGTTTGGGCATGATGAGTTGGGGAAAGTGCGCCAACCCTAATCGCAGGAAATGCCGAAGAGAAATTTTCAGTCAAAAAATTATAAAAATGAAATATATGTTTAATTTTAAACAAATAAAGTATATAATAAACATATGATTACTATTGCTCAAACCATTGAAAAGATCATCGCAAGCCATCCTTCCTACGGAGAAGCCCTTCGTGAGGGGATAGTGAACTACAGTGCACTTGCACGCAAAATGATGCCGGAGATTGAAGACATGCTTCTGGAAAAAGTAACAGAAGGTTCGGTTGTCATGGCTTTGAGGCGTCGTGCGAGCGATCTTGCCGGAAAATATCCCAAGGAAACCGTGCATCCAATCAAGAACATTACGGTTCGTTCTGACATTGTAGAGCTCGCATTTGTATCAACACCCGAACTCAATAGGGTTCATCAGAAACTTCTCACTATCGCGGAGAAGCATGACAATCCTTTCCTTGCCTACGGACAAGGGATCGGCGAGACGACTTTCGATATGAGCATCTCATTACTGCCGCATCTTGAAGAGCTGACAAAAGGACAAAAGCGCATTGCCATTTTTAAAAATCTTTCGGTCATTAGTATCCGCATGCCACTCGATACGGTAACGATTCCGGGCGTCTACTATCCTTTCGTAAAAGCTTTCGCATGGTCGGAGATCAACGTTTATCAGATCGTTTCGTACTTTACCGAGGTGAACTTCATCATCGATGATAAAGATATTGAACGTGCTTTTACGCTGATGAAGACTCTTACCAAACGAAGTCAGGTTCAATGATGTATCCTAGCGATATGCGCCCGTAGCTCAGTGGGCCGACGAGGCGACAGCCGAGGCGCACAAGAAAAAAAAGTTCTTTGATACGATCATCATTACTTGCGCCCGTAGCTCAGTGGATAGAGTACCTGGCTTCGAACCAGGGTGTCGGGGGTTCAAATCCCTCCGGGCGCACCACGAAAATTCAACTATCATCTTCGTATGAGCTTTGCACACTGGTTAGTTCTCATAAGCGCAGCCATTAACATCATTGGTTTTTCTGCATACATACGAGATACCTATAGAGGCAAAACAAAACCAAACAAGATTTCGTGGGCAATGTGGGCATTGGCGCCTCTCATTGGTACATTTGCCGCACTTTCGTCCGATGCTGATATTTGGGCTGCTTCACGAATATTTCTTGCGGGATTTTTACCGTTGATAGTGTTTATTGTTTCTTTTATGAATAAAGCGAGTTTTTGGAAGCTTACTTTCTTTGATGTTGCATGTGGCATTTGTTCTTTACTAGCCCTCATAGCATGGGGTCTCATCGGATTACCAATCTATGCAATTCTTTTAGCAATCATCGGCGATGCTTTTGCTGCACTGCCAACGATAAGAAAGTCTTGGAGTCACCCGGAAACTGAGACGGGTATTACCTATGTTACCTGCCTCATAAGTCTTCTCTTCATTGTTCCATCGATACCTGTGTGGAATATTGAAAACTCGGGTTTTCTCATCCAACTCATCATTCAAAATATTATTTTGGTGATAGCTGTATATAGGAAACGAATTTTTTCACTTATAGATTTCTGACCTATGCCCAATATCAAGAACAATAAAATCCGTTTCAGAATCTTGTTGCAGAATGAGTCTGTATGCTCCCACGCGTAAACGATGTGTTGCGGGAGCGAAGTTTGTGAGAGGTTTTAGAAAAGATCCATGCTGCTCGCGATGCTTGAGTTCCTGCATCTTTGTACGGATTCTTTCCTGCGTTTCGATATCTAGTTTCAGGAATTTTTTCTGCGCAAATTTTGTGAAAATAAAAGAGATCATGAGCGTTAGATCACCAAGTCAGAGAGACCACTCGCTGATGATTCCTTCAGTCGAGCCTGAAGGACAGTTCGGTTTTTATCCATTTCGTACTCTTCCAAATAATCGGCAATCGCATCTTCGTTGTCATCAAAATACGGCAACATCACCGCCGTCGGCCTGCCTTTTTTTGTCACGACAACCCAAGATTGCGACACATAGGCAACCAGCTGGCCGATGCTTTTTTGGAGCTGAGAGGTCGTAATAATTTTTGCCATGAGCAGGTTTGAGGAAATACAATCTATATTGTATATCATATATCTACTTATATCAATAGGATATATCACTGTTCACTTTTCACTTTCAACTTTACACTTCTCTCATGCTTTTCGATGACGATCTTTCGTCCAGCACATCTTCGGCCGAATATCTGCAGTCTCCCCATGAAGCCAAGCGCAAAGAGCTGATGCGGAAGCTGGAAAAGAAAGGCATGAAAGATGCAGCAACAAAGCCCGGTGCTAACTTGAATGACCTAAAGTTGGCGCTATTGAAAGGCCAGATGGATAAGAACAATGACAAATCGGCGCTGCCAAAAGAAGAGCAGAAAGCAGGTAAGACGGCGACAAAAACGCGTGAACAGGAAATCGCATCCGAGAAACTGACTGCTGATGCAAAGCCGACTGCTGAGCAGCTGGCAAAACAGGGAACACAGGATGAAAAAGCGGAGCAGAACCTGAAGGATGATGAGGCACAAACTGAGGATGTCTAATCAAGCCATCCACTGTGCATGAAACGTTCCTGACTGATCTGTTCGCTCGAACGTATGTGCACCAAAGAAATCGCGCTGAGCTTGGGTTAGATTTTGCGGCAGATTGCCGGTCCGCAGAGAGTCGAAGTACGCAAGCGAGGCTGACATGGCAGGTACCGGAATGCCGGCTAAAGCCCCAGCCGATACTACTTTTCGCCACTTGGTATGACGAGCTTGGAAGAGTGAGATGATCTCAGGTGATAGCAAAAGATTTGGGATCGACGGATCTTTGCGGAAAGCTTCCTCAAAAGTTTTTAAGAGAGTGGAGCGGATGATGCAGCCACCTTTCCAGATCCTGCACGTCTCGGCGAGATCGATCTTCCAGTCGTTCACGCGGCTCGCTTCTGCAATAAGCGCGAAGCCCTGAGCGTACGAGCAAATCTTACTGAGAAATAATGCATCTTTCAGTGCTTTGGCTGTAAGGCGAACAGTTTTCAGATCAAGAACCCCGATGTCTTTTTCCGCCTGCATGCGGAGTTTCTTGAGTGAAGACATCAGCCGTGCGTCGACTGCTGCGGTCATCGTGGAGGCGGCAACTCCAAGATCCAGAGCTGTTTGCGTCGTCCACTTGCCGGTGCCTTTCTGTTTGGCCTCATCTTTGATCACGTCGATCAAGTCGCTCTGCGTCATGTCATCTTTTTTCAGAAAGATCTGCGCCGTGATCTCGATCAAAAATGATTTCAGTTCGCGACTCCGGTTCCAGCTCTGAAATGTCTCTGCGATCTCGGTATTACTGAGCTTCAGAACAGACTTCATGAGGTGATATGTCTCTGCGATGAGCTGCATGTCGCCGTATTCGATGCCGTTATGAATCATCTTTACGAAGTGCCCCGCGCCGCCTTTGCCGATATACGAAACACATTTGTTACCACTGCCATCTTTGGCTGCCATTTTTTTGAGGAGCGGTTCTAGTTGCGTATACGCTTCATAGCTGCCGCTCGGCATCATGCTTGGCCCGAGCAGCGCGCCTTCTTCTCCGCCAGAAACGCCCATACCCAGAAAATGTATGCCTTTTGCCTGCAGTTCGGTTATCCGGCGTTGTGTGTCTGAAAAGTGGCTGTTACCAGCATCGATGAGCGTATCGCCTGCGGATAAAAATGGCGTAATGTCTTGTATGACGGCATCTACAGCGGCGCCAGCGTTTACCATCACGATGATCGCGCGGGGAGCGGGGAGTGACTGCACGAGCTCCTCTATTGTTTTGCATCCGATAAATTTTCCTTCACTGTGATGTGCTGCCATGAACGCATCAGTTTTTTCGGTTGTTCGATTATAGACGGCTATCACAGCACCGTTCCGAGCCGCATTACGTGCAAGGTTAGCGCCCATGACGCCGAGGCCGATGAGTCCGAGAGAGGTTTGCATGCGAGTTATTTTTTAACTTTCTCCCAATCCTGTTGAAACTTCTTGATGCCCGAATCTGTAAGGCTGTGATTCGGTAACTTCTTGAAAAGATCGTAGGGGATCGTTGAAATATGTGCACCCAGCATCGCGGCATCAATGATATGTCGCGGGTGACGTGTAGATGCCACAAGAACTTCGGTCGTGAAATCATAGTGTGCCCAGACTTCCATGATCTCAGCGATGAGCGTCATACCATCTTCACCTTGGTCATCGAGTCGTCCGATGAATGGACTAATGATCGTAGCGCCGGCTTTTGCGGCGAGAATTGCCTGTGCAACAGAGAAGATAAGTGTCGTATTCGTCTTGATTTTTTTTGATGCAAAATATGTGAGTGCTTTCAGGCCTTCCGTTGTCATCGGTACTTTCACGACAACGTTCTTGTGCCAGCTTGCATACTCTTCGCCCTGTTTCTTCATGCCTTCTGCGTCAACTGCTGTGACCTGTGCACTAACACATGGCACGTGTTTGCACATCTCCAGAATCGTCGCTTTGAAAACTTGTGGTGAGCTTGTCGAACCATCTTTGCCTTCTTTGGCAACCAATGATGGATTGGTCGTCACGCCATCCAGTACCCCCCATGCGGCTATTTCAGCTACATGTTCTGTGTTTGCAGTATCGAGGAAGAGTTTCATGATGGAGGAGGGGAACGGACCCCAGTATACTGCCGATTGATTCTCGGCGCACCGCCGTTCTGTGCAATTGGTCACGCGTCTATGAAACTCTCTCAGAGTGCGTTTGTCGGCATCATAACAGTCTCGATAGCTGCCGTAGTAGGTGGTTATGTTTGGACACTGCGAAATGATGGAGGAGAAAAACTGCTC
Organism: Candidatus Peribacteria bacterium; assembly: GCA_943357915.1. GTDB lineage: Bacteria > Patescibacteriota > Gracilibacteria > Peribacterales > Peribacteraceae > JAGORY01. The sequence continues at coordinate 10,682 of CALRGQ010000032.1, read as the reverse complement.
AATCAGTTTGATCAAACAATGGCACCCGACAATGATCTCATTCTCACCGATGACGCTGTCCTCAAGAGTTACATCACACAATACGGACCGACACCTACGATGCGCGTGATCATGACTGCTTCGGATCGTGCAGGGATCGACTGCCATAACCGTGCTCATCAGTTTGGCCGCATGAGTTACGAGGAATTTGGTGACGAACTCATGAAATTAAATCTTCCTGAATGTCACTCTGGCTTCTATCACGGAGCGATCGAGGCATATTTTAAGGAACATGGAACAGACAATCTTGCCGAGAAACTCTCGTTCATCTGTCCCGACAACTTAAATATGTTCTTCATGCATCAGTGTCGGCACGGGATCGGACATGGCCTGATGGCATGGTCATCGTACGATTTGCCGGCCACTCTGGATTACTGCGGTCTGATGAACGATGACATGGGTAAAGGTTCCTGCCGCACCGGAGCGTTCATGGAAAATATCGTTGGATCACTGACGAATTCCCCGGAAGCACGAGCAGATGGACATTTCACAAAATTTTTATCCGATGATCCCCAGTATCCGTGCAACATCGTGAAAGAAGAATATAAGAGTGATTGCTACTTTTTGCAGACTGACCACATGTTTGCTCTCTCGAAGAACGGAGTTCAGGGCATCGTCGATGCATGTATGAACGCGCCGGAACAGTATCATTTTTCCTGTTTTGCGAGCATGGGTCGTACCATCGGAGGCCTAAACCGTGGCAGACCGGAACAAGCGATCAAAGATTGTCAGCTCATCCCTGGGCAGTCTGATCGTATCGACTGCATCATGGCGGTGGCGAAAGATTATCTGTGGGATCCGAGCGGTCAGGAAGGGGGCTTGCGTTTTTGTGATCTCGTGCCTCTTGAGGATGGTAAGATGCAGTGTTATCTAGCGCTGAGTGAGCACGCCAGAGCCGTTTTGAGCTCAGAACAGCTTGTATCTTTTTGTACGCGCGTGCCGCAGGAATTGTCTGCTGTATGTTTAGCGTTTTCTTCCTAACTTTCATGCATATCGTTGTCCCGCTCATCATTGTTTCGTTCTTGATTTTCAGTGGCTGTACACCAGCTGCCGCTCCGGTTGATTCCTCTGATACCACCGGTGCGGTGATCATTCACATGCCAGCGACCGGTTTTGATCCTGCAAAACTAACGATCAAGCAGGGAACGAAAGTGTGTTATGTAAATGATGACCCCGAAGCGCGTTGGCCGGCTTCCAACATTCACCCGACGCACGAAATTTATTCAGACTTTGACTCTAAAACACCGGTCCGTTCCGGTGATACATGGTGTTTTACGTTTACGAAGTCCGGCATTTGGCAGTTTCATGATCACTTGTATTCGGAGTTTGTTGGGACGGTGACGGTGGAGTGAGTGTGAATGGTGCGCCCGGCCCCACTTCGCTGAAGCTACGAGGGGCCTCGGATGAGGTTTTCGTTCTTCGGAAGTTTTTGTGAGTTACAAGTATTGGTGCGCCCGGCAGGATTTGAACCTACGACCCCCAGCTCCGCAAGCTGATGCTCTATCCAGCTGAGCTACGGGCGCACAGCCCGCCAAGGCTACAGGCTTTTGAGGTCTCAATCAACGGAAGCGGGGAGCTTATGAGACTGTTTGCTTCTTCTTTCTGCGTTTATGCTCAAAGATCGCCCAACCAATGAGAAGGCTAACACATACTGCAACGATGATGACAAGCATACCGCTTTCCGTCGCGCTCAGCATTTCCATGACTGCACCGTACTGTGTTCCGCCTAGCCATCCGGCAAGTCCTAGGATCAGGTTTCTAGGTAAACAACCGAGGAAGCTCCATAGAACATATTTTCGAAACGGCACCCGAGCAAGTCCGCAAAACATCGAAACAGCGAGTGATGGCAGACCCGGAATAGCGCGTGTGACGAAGATAGCAACTTCTACGGAAGAAGCCTTCTCTACTCGTTTCTGCATGGCTTCGATCGTCGACCACTTCAGACCCAAATATTTCCCAAATTTCTCAACCGCAACTTTTTCACCGATACGTGCCAGAAAGTAGGGGAACAGCGAACCGACGGTAATGCCGGCTGAGGCAGGCAGCATGATCTTGAGGAGAATGACAATAATCGCGTCCCATCCCTGCAGTCCTTGTGTGAGGAGCACCGCCGAACTGAAGACAACCAGCGTTGATGGGATCGGTGCAATGATTTCTTCTAGTACGCTTGCAAGAAAAACTCCGAGTGCACCGTAGGCTTGGACGAAAGGTTCTATCTGACTGATCATGGAGTGGAACATGGGAGCGAGAGTGAATGTGATTCAGTAAAATTTGGGATTCAATGCCACAATGCAGTGTAGCGTAGATGTTTCTGAGTGGCTCGTTGCGGGCAAACTATAGAATTGTTCGAGAAAGATGTTCAAGCGAATATCCCTCTGGCTAGAAATGTTGCAGGCCGCCCTACTTCACTTCAGTTTCCTTGAAGATTAATTTTCCTCCGCCAACATTGATTTTCACCTCATAAGATTTTCCGAGGTTAAAACTGGATTCGAGTTCTTGAGAAACGCCAACGCTATCCAGGGCTCCGACAACCCAAACTCTCGGCTTAGTTCCATCGGGTAACTCAATATCGCACAAGGCTCCATCTGCAATCGTATTTCCCTGATCTTCTGGCTGATTTTTCGTACTTGTCATGGATATTCCTGCCAATTTAGCTACAGCATTCGGTACCACAAGAAGGGGGTAACCGTTTCTGGAGATCTCCCATTTTTCAAGTAAACGTGAGGGGTAACCGCCCGCAATAGGCTTCGTCTGTAGAGTTACAGGAACATACCGATGTCTCATTTTTTTCATATCAATAACTCCAAATTCCACCGAAGAGTTAGGAGCTACTCCGAAACTTGGAGTAGCAACAGTGTTATCGTTCATTGCATAATCAAACACAATTGTCCGTGCCTGATTTTCATCAGTAATTCCATAGTCCGCATAGCGTCCTTGGCCTGCGCGAGAAACGAAACCGGGCAGTATTCCTTTACCTGGTACTTCATAGTTTTCGTCTGGGGGCAGGCCTGCTCCGAGATACAGAGAGATCTGACCATCCTCATCAATTGTCGCAATCACGGCATCGGTTGGCTTTTTGAGGTTCAGAGCATCCTGTTTTGCTTTGCTGATAGCAAAATAATTTCTTTTTCCGAATACTGTCTCTTCTGGCGTGTCTCCACTCATCATGGGTCTTCCAAGAACTCCCTCGCTGCATGCTACTACTTCGATACCTTTCCCATTGAAACGTTGTTCGAGTGCCGAACGAACTCTCGGAGTATCCACAGGCTCCTGAACATCTGGTTCGCTATCTCTAGGGGAATTCACCATATAGTCTATTATATCATATTTTATTCAATTGTGTATGCGCAGCTCAATCGAAAGAATTTAAAGCTAAAGTCGCACGAAGTGTGGTGGAGCTCAGGGGAACGATTTTGAGCTCTTATATTTCATCCAAGTGCCTGCCTATAAACTCCCCGGAGCTAGTCCAAGCATATTTACATGTAGAATCTTCGGGATCCTTGTACCAACTTTCCTCCCATTTATTTTTTAGGTTCCACTCCCAAGAAATTTCTTTATTTTTTTTGTAGTATCCGAACTTCGTTGTTGGATAGATTCCAATGTGACTTTTTAAACCTCCACTACTTTTGAAGTTAATCATGATGCCCTTAACATCATCTCGTTTCTGATTACACTCTTTATCGGAATAAATATCGATATCTGAATGATGAACGATCTTGGTTTCATAGGGGATTGATTTTAGCGTGCGAAGCAGTGTCATTCCCATATCAAGAACACCAATAATTTTTGAACTCTCTTCCTCGCCACCATGGACTAGCCTGCTTCTAAGATCCCAGAAAATTGCCACGGCACTCATCGTGTGTTTTGGAATCCATCCTTCCTTGTCCATGAATTCAAACGCTTGCGGGAGTTTTCCAAAGTTACTATTAATTAACTCACCTCGCTGAGCAATTGTTTTTTTAACATGTTTCTCCATTTCCATTGCCAATGAAATAAGAGCGAGTTTTGGATCTTTTTTGGCTAAGTCAATAATTCCCTTTTCGTAGTCATCAGTTTCAGGTGCATCAAACTGCGGTACTTCCGTCGTTGCCTTTGCTGTTGTTTTTTCGAATTTGATAATCTCTTTATCAATTTCTATCTCAGTTCCAAAAAAACTTCCTCTCTTTAACTTTTGGAGAATTGATCTCATCTCTTCCTTGAAAAGGAAAATGCAAATAAGAGCAATAATAGGCCAAAGCAAATGTGATAGAGCGATGAACAAATCATTAATTAATTCAAATGTGGTCTTTGGCATATCTCAATATTAGCAAAAATCAGTAAACAAAACTTATCTTTCGCCTCGAACTGTGTTGTTGCAACTTCAAGAAAATTTCCACTTCAAATGGCCTCCCCTTTGCTAAGGCTGCGTAAAGGCAGACGCGAAGTGTGGTGGAGCTCAGGGGACTCGAACCCCTTACCTCTTCCATGCCATGGAAGCGCTCTACCAGATGAGCTAGAGCCCCAACGATGTCTGACTTTACTCTTGGACCAGATGCCTGCCCGCCGGAGCTCCATCAGGAGCGTAGGTGGGAGCTAGAGCCCCAGAGTCTGATTCGAGAAAAGATCAATCCATTGAAGCCGCGGGAGTATAACGCTGACTGCTCGGGAGACCAAATCCGAAATTCGTCTAACAGCCCTCATCCTCAATCCTTCTCCATCGATATGGAGAAGGAAGCTCTGTTTCACTGAGAGCCAAGGCCCCCTCCTCTCCGGATCGCTGGAGAGGAGGTTGGGTGGTGAGGGCTCTGAAATAGATGTATCTCCCTCTCGATTTTGTCTATACTTCACTCATGCCCACCGTCACCTTCCTCCTCGGATCAAAAGTTGATACTGATTTTGCGAAAAAGATCGCCGCTATCCTCGATGAATACCAAGTCTCATCAGAGATCATCGTCGCGTCGGCGCACAAAGTTCCGGAGAAAGTCGTGCAGATCATTGAGAGGCTGAATGCTCAGACGGAGCCCACGGTGGTCGTCACGTGTGTCGGTATGAGTAACGGACTTGGCGGAGTTGTTGCAGGTTCGTGTGTGCATCCGGTGGTGAATTGCCCCCCACATGCGGATTTGCAGGAATACATGATTGATATTCATTCATCTCTCCGTATGCCTTCAGACGTTCCTGTGATGACGGTTGCGGGCTACAAGAACGCTGCACTTGCGACGCTCAGAATTTTGGCCGAGAGCGATAAAGCTCTGCAGAAAAAACTTATCGAGCGCATTCAGAAAATCAAGGCCGAGTATTAATCCCGTCTGGTATTCTGTGTGCCATGCCAGAGCTGTCGCTTGATGTTCTCAAAGAAGAGTTAACCGCCTGGAAGGGCTGTGATCTTGCCAAGACTGCAAATCCGGTACTGGGAGAGGGGAATCCGCATGCGACGGTCATGTTCATCGGTGAGGCACCGGGACAGAAAGAGGATGAACTGAAGCGGCCTTTCGTTGGCGCATCAGGAAAGTTTTTGGATCAACTGCTTGCTGGCATCGGCCTCAAGCGTGAAGACGTGTACATCAGCAATGTGGTGAAGTATCGCCCCCCAGAGAACAGAGATCCAACACCTGAGGAGAAAGAGCAATGCCTACCGTGGCTCATGCGTGAAATCGCTCTCATCAAGCCACGCGTCATTGTGCCGCTCGGCCGACATGCACTTGGGCACTTCTTGCCTGAGATCACTATTTCAGACGCACATGGAAAAGCCTTTCCTTTCCCGGACTCTATGACTATTTTCCCTATATATCATCCAGCGGCAGCACTGCATAACGGAAATCTCCGGAGTAGCCTCGTCTCGGATTTCCGGGCACTCGGTGAATTTTTGAAAACTCTTACGTGATTTTTTTAATATGAAAGACGCGAAAGATACGATCTTCCGCTACCGTACACATCATTTATTTTTCACTCTTCATTCTTCACTTTCCACTTCTCCGTGACCCTCATCCTCGCCCGCATCGCCGTTGCAGCGCTTCTCTCGCTGACGTCACTCATTGTCATTTTGTTTCGGGTGAGCCCTTTAAGTGCACCCGGTCTTGGCGTGCCGCTCTTTTTCCTGACGGTATTTCTGACGGTTGCAAGCTTTGGTACTCTGTTTTTTTATGCTGTGTGGAACCGGATGTCTATGGAAGGCATGGATTCCGGACGCAAACTATCAGTATCGCTCCGGGAGGGGCTGTTTCTCAGTGGTGCCACGGTTCTTCTGCTTCTTTTTCTTCTCCTGGGGATACTCACATGGTGGATCGGTCTACTCATCTACCTCATTTTTTTCCTGATCGAGATGGCTCTCCTCTCATAAGACCGTTATTCTGTCGTCCGTATGACACTTCCTTCACCCTTTGATTCGTATCTCGGCAAGATCACTGCAGCAGCCACGGCTGAAGCTCTGGATGTAATTCGGCAAGAGCTCTATGGCCGCAAAGCCGGGGTTTTGACAGTAGCGATGAAAGACCTAGCCGCTTTGTCTGTCGAGGAAAAAAAGTCGCGTGGTCAGGAGCTGAATCGCATCAAAACTGAGATTGATACAGCATTTGCTACACGCGAAACAGAGCTGAATGCAGCATCTCTCTCAGCACTTGCCAGCAGTGATGGTTTGGATCTCACACTGGATCTGCCATCGGAAGATCGAGGCCATTTGCATCCGGTGCACGAATTTATTCGCAAGGTGGAAGAGGTGTTTGGACGCATGGGTTTTGATACCGCTCGCGGACCGGAGCTAGAAACCGAGCATTATAACTTCAATATGTTGAATATTCCTGAGACGCATCCAGCCCGTGATGCTCAGGATACATTTTGGGTTTCTTCACTGGACCGAACAGTGCTCAGGACACATACGTCTCCAGTGCAGATTCGGTACATGGAAACCCACAAGCCGCCGTTTCGGATGATCTGTACTGGCAAGGTCTACCGTAAGGACTCAGACGCCACGCACTCGCCGATGTTTCATCAGATCGAGGGCTTGATGATCGGTAAGACAGTGTCGATGGCAAACATGAAGGCAGTGATGGAACAGGCCGTGCGTGAGCTTATCTCTACCGATGCCGAATTCCGCTGGAGAACCGGTTACTTCCCGTTTGTGGAACCTGGCCTAGAAATGGATATGCGCTGGAGAGGGGATGAAGCCAAGAGCCGTGAAGGGAAGTGGCTTGAGATCGTGGGTTGCGGCATGGTGCATCCGAATGTTCTGAAAAACGTTGGCATCGACCCTGACGAATATCAGGGTTTTGCATTCGGTTTCGGTGTGGAACGGATGATCATGATTCGGCATCAGATTCCCGACCTACGCTCGTTCTTTCAGGGGGATTTGAGGTTTTTGAGGCAGTTTTGACAAAATAAGTGGTTAAAATACACATTAATAAATAGAATATTGACTTTTATTGACTTTTATACAAATAGTGTATTAAATCAACATATTAATTTAATATTCAATAATGCCTCATCTAGAAGAAGCAATGGCAGAATCTCTGGGCATATCTCTAGACAGGCTTTCTGCGATCATTCCAATATCTACTCAAAGGGTTCGAGATGTTATTATTTTTTTGTTTAATAGTAGTACAGCAGTCACTGCACCTATGATTCAACATGCACTAAAAATTAATGATACCAATAGCATTCCACCTATATTAACAAGATTAAGCATATCTGGATTGGTACAAAAAGATGATTCTCCACGTAAGGTAAGTGATTCGAAATCAGCTAAAAATCAAGGTGTGAGATATGTATTAGGAAGTCCATGGCGAGATTTTTTTCACGACATGCGTCATGAAAGCAATACAACGAACGATATCAGTGAAATCGACATGGCTCCATTTAGCCGGCTTGCATACATATTTCATGCATTTACCGACGCTTTCTTGTCACGATGCTTTCCCGATCTACTAAAAGGTAGTCTATCGCAATCTCAAATTTTAGATAAAACGAACCCGTATCTTAGTAAGAAACGAAAAAAAGATGCACTAGAAAAATTAATTCAATGGATAGCTCAACAGTATCTAGATGCAGAGGGAATACTTGTAGTGGATAGGTCTGAAGGCAAAGAGGCTGACCCCCTCATTTCACTGAATGCTGATTTTAAACATTGGTATGAAAGGATGATAGTTGCGTTGCGAAACGTACCTCAGGTGACAGAAAATACGAGTATTGATGATGTTGAGCCACAAGAGAATTTTGATGACACTGATCCAAATACTCCCCTCAGTGCGAGCTTAACACCAGAACAAAGAGTAAGAATTTTGGGGGCAAGGTTGCAAAACCGTATAGAGCTAAGATTGCCTCAAGACGATCAGTACGTCCCTGATCCCCCAACCCCAGATACACCTAGGGATTTTCGAGTATTATCAGAAACTTCTCAAGAGAGAAGGGCGCTTAGTTTTGCTATTAAAAAAGCGGAAAAGCACTAATTTCTTTTTGAGTTTTCTAATCTAAATCTACAATATTTTACGTACCATTCCTCGCTGCCCACCCCTCCGGATCCCGTGAAAACTGGCCTATCTGCTTGGCCTGCTCTTCTGTGATGCGATCTTGATCTAATGCGACATCGACTAATATTGAGATGGTTGCGAGCGGATGCAGCCGTACATTGATTTCGCGAGCTTTCTCAACTCCTGAAGACAGTTCGTAGCTGAAAATCGAGACGACGTCAGTGACGATGCACTTTCCCTCATCTCGCAAAGCTTCCACACTTGACACTGAGCTCTTGGCAGTAGAAATGAGGTCTTCCACGAGGACAACATGTTTATTCGGTTTCAGATCACCTTCTATCTGTTTTTTGGTTCCATGCGCCTTGATCTGTGATGTTGTTCTGACGTACACAAACGGCAGTTTTAGCCGATCAGCGACGAGTGCTCCCCATCCGATGGCTGCAGTAGCTGTTCCGGCGATGACGTCTGCAGGCACGTGGAGATTTTTCACTCGGTTTGCAAGCGCATCAACGACGAAATCTCTGGCATCCGGGTGGCTGTAGACCATCCGGTTATCACAGTAGATCGGCGCTTTCAGGCCGCTGGTCCACGTAAACGGGGGACTGACCGAGAGTTTCACGGCGCCGATGCTGAGCAAGTATTCCGCGATGCGCTGTCCGTGTGGCATGTATGCGAGGGTAAGAGAAGTGTGACTATCCTACTAGACAATCTAGAATGAACAATTGAGAATTGAGAAATACCGACGAATGGTCAAGAATGCCTCGGTGCACATCGATGAAGTAAAACTCCGGCAACTCATGGACGTTTTCCTGACCGAGAACTCCAAGTTGAACCTCACCGCGATGCGCACACCCGAGCTGTGTTGGCCGGGAAACATCTTGGATTCTATCGCTTTCTTGCAAGCATTCGAAACGTATCCGGACCTGAAGAAAACAAAGAAGCTGCTTGATATCGGCACTGGCGGGGGATTTCCGTTGCTGCCGCTCGCTCTGTGTCTTCCTGACATTCAGTGCATCGGCGTTGATGCAACACAGAAGAAAATCGATGCCGTATCGCGCATTATTGTCACAGTCGGTATCCCCAATGCATCACTTGTCTCTGGACGCACAGAGTCACTCGCGCATAGTGCAGAATATCGTGCTCAGTTTGATCTCGTGACTGCCCGCGCCGTAGCGCCGCTTTCGGTCTTGCTGGAATATGCGGTGCCTTTCCTGAAAGTTGGCGGACTGTGTGCATTCTGGAAAAGCACCAAGATTGCGCAAGAACTTGCCGCAACCGCAGATGCACAAAAAATGCTCTCAGCGCCGTATGTCGGAAATTTTCTGTACGCACTGCCGGATCAATGGGGTGAACGCACGATTGTTTTCTTCAAAAAAACTGCGGAGACCTCGAGTGAGTATCCGAGGAACGTGGGTGTGCCGAAGACAAAGCCGCTCTAGAAATTATAAAAACAGCCACCGATGAGGGTGGCTGTTAGCTATAAAATTTAGTAGAGACTACTGAACAGTGCAGGAATCCCATCCATATCCATTTTCCAAATCAGAAGGAACTGTCAATGTATTACATGCTTCCTGAGCAGTTGTAGGAGGAGCATATGTTACTTGAAGATTTTTCTTTTTAAGTTCTAACTTACCAAGGCACTGGTATGTATATTCCAATATTCCTTTTTCATAGTTTCCAGTAAATTTACCTTCACCAGCACTGCATTTTTTTACTGTAACGGTAGTATCATCTTTTCTATCTAGCGCTGCTTGCGCTTCACAATACTCATCACATTTTACTTGTGCTTCTATACCTTTTGTGTCAAAAATATTAGTAGTTTTGAAGATAAATTCACCATCATTAGGCGCCTGTGGCAGAAGAATTTCTGTCGTACATTCACATAAAGTGCCTACGGCAAGGTTAGGCTCAGACTTAGGAATGTTGGCATGTGCAACTGCGATGCTCACTGACGTAGCAAGCCCAGCACCAAAGAGTGCACTTGCACGAAGAGATAGCTTCATAAAAAAAGAGAGAAGAAATTAAAACGTCATATTTCCTCAAGTACCAGATTTCGCTGTAGATAAATGAAAAGGTTACCCAAAACCTTCGGGTAGATACTAATTCGGTTACCGTGTTGCCCTATGACTATGGCAACCAAAAAAAGCATATTTCAAGAGCATTTGAAGCAGTGGCTTTCGGCAAAGAGTGACAGGAAAATGC
>CALRGQ010000031.1 GCA_943357915.1 Candidatus Peribacteria bacterium | reverse complement strand
AGACTGTTGTGAATCGCATCTGTGATGTATTTTTCCATGTGAAAAGGGGAATTCTGTAGATGATCAGCGTCAACTACTGTATTCCTCCTTTTCCTTATGTTTCAGACACAAACAACCTGCTGTCCCGTTAAAAACTGGGGTCTATTCAGACATTAAGAGGTGTTGCGTTAGGATGTACTTAATCTCCTCCCCATTGTTTCATGCAAAAGAATTTAGTAACCGGTGCCGCCATAGTTTCAATTGCGGCAGTCGTAGTGCTTGTCACGCAAAATTCAGGAATGCTACAAGGAAGCGTACTTCCTCCAACTGCAACATCACCCGCGACTGTCGGCCCCTCATCTGCTACATTCTGCGCAGCTCCTTCATGGCAATGTGGTACACGTGGTTGCTGCATTGGTAGTCAAATTTGTGACACTTCTACAAATCCAGAGGGTATTTGCAATCCTTCTACGCCCCCCACCCCTCCTACTCCGCCCACTGATCCTGATCCACCACCACCTTCAACTACATGCGAAAACAGAAAAGAGAACCAAAGAATTGAAAAATCAGTAAGAGCATCTGGTGTTGACCCAGACGCTGCATGCGAAAATGCGACAGAAGAAGCCAATCTTCAATGTGAAGGATTCACTAAAGACCCTCCCCCCTGCGCTCCACCAACTGGGTGCCACGGTACAGTAGTAAAATCAGGTGCTGAGATTACTGGAGAGCATCCGCAAAAAACAGGAAAAGGAGGTTTTTGTGTTGTAAATTTTACATGCGTCAATACCAGAGAGTGTTCAGGCCCCCCTTCAGAGGGGTCTAGTTACTCACGTTCGTAAACTGTTCCGATATAAATTTTAAAGCCGTCCTCTCGGGCGGCTTTTTTTGTGTGATCCCCGTTACGCTACAATGCTCCCATGCCATCCATCCTCCTCTCCGGCCGACCTGTCGCAGATGCAGTGCTTGAGTCACTCAAAGTTGATAACAAGAACCTGAATCGAAGCTTGTGAATATACAGGCAAGATGAGGTAGCAGCCGAAATCTTGAAAGTCGTCAATTCACATTGAAAAGTGTTGCGTTAGAATGAATTAATCTCCTCCCCATAATTTCATGCAAAAGAATTTAGCAATCGTAGCCGGTGCCGCCATGCTCTCAATCGCGGCAGTGGTTGTTTCACAGAATAGTTACCTGAACGCTCAGCTGGGTGGTCCTGGCAAGACAAGTACAACGTCCGCAAGTTCAGTAAGTAGTGTGCCACCAGTACAATCCTCGGCGAATAAGATTGACTACACTTATATTTGTGAACAGGCTCGAAGAAATTCCGAGACTATTTGTTTTCATATATATCAAGCTGAAATCGAAATTTGCTTGGAAGATAATGCGGGACAACCTAAAAACTTAGAAATTTGTATTAAAGATGCTACGACAGAAAGTACTGATTGTCGACAAAAGGCTCAAGATGAAGAATATGAGTGTCTTAGCAAAAAACAAGTCTCATGTACTATCGATTTAGAATGCTCCTTTCCAATGCCTGGCAACCCAAAGGGATTAAATGGTAAGTGCGTAGATGGATTGTGTAAATTTTAAATCGGAAGCTTTCATGTATTTTCCAACCCCACTTCGGTGGGGCTTTTTTATATATTCCTCATTACGCTACAATGCTCACATGCCAGCCCTCCTCCTCTCCGGCCGTCCCGTTGCAGACGCAGTGACCGTATAAAAATCATTCATCACCCATCAGTAGTGACCGACTGGTGCGTTCTACTTCTTCACGAAAGAATTTCTTCACCTGCTCCCAGTCGATTGGTTGCAGAAGTTCGAGGGGGCGATCTTGTTCTCCTTCTGCATCATCAAAGTACACAAGGCTGCGCAGGGCATGCGTTACCATGTCGCGCTGAATGCCATATTTTTTCTGGTAGAGCCCAAAGACGTCTTTGAGTGACAGTGACCTTTGACGCATGATTGCATACAGATCGATGAAGTCGCGACGAATTCCCCGCGAAGAGATTGCGTCAATCTTCATTCCGGCACTATCCAGAAGATCGACAATACGAACACCCTCGAACATATGAGCTGCTGCAAGAAGTGGATACTTGTAATAGAAGTAACTGAAGCTGACTCCTTCAAAATTCCCAAGAATCGTTTGTCTCTCAAGTGCAACATCAGTCAGGCCTTGTTCCTCTAGGAGTGGTGCGATGATACGTTCATCAAATGGTTGATCCGTGAAGAAATCAAGATCATGAGAAATACGATGCCCAAGGTGTAGTGCAATGGCCGTGCCACCAGCAAGGTACGCATGCTTGAGGAGATCCATCTCTCCTAGTTTCTTAAGGCCGGTTGCGGTTATACCAGGCAGAACGTTTGTATACATCGTCATGAGGAAGTTGAATATGGAAGAAGAAAGCCCAAAAGTTACGACTCTTGGGGGATAGCATACGGGTGCACTGGAGAATCTCGACGATATTCCGATTGCTGTACATTCCTAGCATCCATCGTAGAGCCTCGACATTTCCATACTCCAACAGTTGTTCGATAATATAACATTTATTCGCTTCTGTATCGAGTGTGCCAAGGTTTGCGCTCCAGAAGTAGCGCTCCAGAGAAGTCGGAACAGGCATAGCTCTATTATACCATAGATCCCCTCACAGTATCCTTCCATTTTACTCTATTGTAGTGCCATGCCAGCCCTCCTCCTCTCCGGCCGACCTGTCGCAGATGCAGTGCTTGAGTCACTCAAGGCTGATGTCACAAAACTGGACCCAAAGCTTGTAGTTGTGCAAGTGGGCAATGATCCCGCAAGTGATAGCTATATCAAACAGAAGCTGAAAAGCTGTGAGGCTGTGAGCATGCGTCACGAGCATAAACACCTCAGTGACACGACAACTTTGCCAGAACTCATGCAGCTTATTGACGAGCTCAATAACGATGCAGATGTGACTGGCTTTATCATTCAACTGCCTTTGCCGAAGCAATTGCAACCGCATGTTCCTAAAATTATTCGCGCAATTGATCCAAAAAAAGATGTCGATGGTTTTGGTGCGTATAACCTAGGAAAAATGTTTCTCTCGACGGAATTTGAACATCTGCCACCGGCTACTCCCGCTGGTGTCATTACGCTTCTGGAATATTACAAAATTTCGGTCGAGGGCAAGCATGTAGTCGTCGTGGGACATGGTACGGTTGGAAAGCCGCTTGCAGTCATGCTTCTCAATCGCAATGCGACAGTGACCGTATGCCACAAATTTACCAAAGATCTTGGCAGCTTTACGCGTCAGGCAGATATCCTGTGTTCTGCGGTCGGTATGGCAAAATTGATCACGAAAGACATGGTGAAGCCGGGAGCAGTCGTCATTGATATCGGTGTATCACGCGTGGACGGCAAACTCTGTGGAGACGTGGATTTTGATGCAGTGTCTGAGATTGCATCAGCAATGACGCCCGTCCCAGGTGGCGTCGGTCCACTCACGGTTGCGAGCTTGATTCGGAATTGCATCACCGCGAAAAAACGACAACTATATTCTGGCTCGTAAAAATTTTTATTACCGAGATGTCCTGAGCGAGCTGCAGCGAGTCGAAGGGCGTGACTGCGAAGAAGAGGCAAATGTACTAAGCCGCGGGAAGAATCCCGCTCTCATTACTGCTTATTTCTTCGCCCGCTTCCGATCTGTCTCATTCAGCATTTTCTTGCGTAGCCGAATGCTTGTCGGGGTGACTTCCACAAGCTCATCATCCTGGATGTACTCAAGAGCGCCGTCCAAGGTCATGATGCGCGGAGGTGTGAGACGAATGGCTTCATCAGCACCGGATGAACGCATGTTACTAAGCTTCTTTTCTTTGCCAACGTTGACCATGATGTCCATACCGTTTGGCGACTCGCCGACGATCATGCCTTCGTAGACAGGAACACCAGATCCGATGAAGAACGTTCCGCGCTCCTGCAACTGGAAAATAGCGAATGCGACTGACTCTCCCGTGATCGCAGAGATGATCGAACCCGTTGTGCGACCCGGCATATCACCAGCGTAGGGTGCGAATTTCGAAAACGCGTGCGTCAAGATTCCGTTACCACGAGTATCAATAATGAATTCGTTGCGGAAACCAAGCAGACCGCGAGTTGGGATTTCATACGTCAGGCGTGCAATGCCGTTTTTGGTTTCCATGTTCTGCATCAAGCCTTTTCGCAGACCCAGTTTCTGGATCACGGCACCGGAAACTTCTTCCGGGACATCGATATACGCAAACTCAAACGGTTCCATCTTCACGCCATTTTCCATGTGGGTGATAACTTCTGGACGCGAGACCGCGAGCTCAAATCCTTCACGACGCATAGATTCGATCAAGACGCCAAGGTGCATTTCTCCACGACCAGACACACGGAAAGCGTCCGTACGGTCTCCGACGTCAATCTTCAGACCAACGTTCGTCTCTAGTTCTTTTTCGAGACGCTCACGAATATGACGCGTTGTCACCAGAGTTCCTTCCTTACCAGCGAACGGTGAGTTATTGACAATAAAGTCCATCGAGACTGTCGGCGGATCAATCTTGATCACGGGAAGCGGCTCGATGTCCTGCAGTGTACTAATCGTATCGCCTACGTAAACTTCCGGAAGTCCCGAGAGCATGACGACGTCACCGGCGGCGGCCTCTTTCACTTCAGCTCGATTCACCCCCTGATAGACCTGAATCTTAGTGATGCGTCCGGGCTTTTTCGTACCGTCAGGTTTGATGACAAACACGTTCTGATTCTGCGCAACAGTTCCGTCCGTGATACGTCCGATGGCCGTACGACCAGAGAACGTATCGTATTCCAAATTCACTGGCTGGACTCTGAGTTGTTTCGTCGCATCGTTCTCGCCTGGTTTTACTTCACGCAGGATGAGATCAAAAAGCGGATCAAGCGTTTTTGATTCGTCGGTCAGCTTCAGCTTCGCGACGCCATCACGACCGATGGCAAAGATGTAGGCGAAATCAAGCTGCGTGTCATTGGCGCCGAGCTGAATGAACAAGTCAAAAACCTGCGACAGAGCCCTTTCAGGATCGGAACCCGGGCGGTCGATCTTATTAATAATCACGATCGGGCGAATACCCATCTCAAGAGATTTCTTGAGAACGAAGCGAGTCTGTGGCATCGGACCGTCAAACGCGTCCACGAGCAGACACACGCAGTCACACATACGGAGCACGCGCTCCACTTCAGATCCGAAGTCAGCGTGACCAGGCGTATCGACGATATTGATCTTCGTTCCCTTATAGAGAATCGAACAGTTCTTGGCGTAGATCGTAATACCACGCTCTTTTTCCTGATCGTTACTATCCATGATGCGCTCGGTCATCTGCTGATGCGCCTGAAAAGCACCACCCTGTTTCAGGATCTGGTCCACAAGCGTTGTTTTGCCGTGGTCGATGTGCGCAATGATGGCGATTGTTCGAAATTCCATACAATGAAAAAGAAGGGACGCCCTAGTGTAGCCGAGAAATCGGGGTGTCACAATGCTTGATCCTCAAAGAAACATAGATGAAGCGCGCCTGCTCTTGCGCACGAGACCGAGCTCTGTACAATGCATACATGGTGGGTTCCCCCCTTTCCCATGGCCTTTCCCTTTTCCGGGACAAGGCATGCTTTGCAATATCTTCCCGCGGGTTGTAAACCCGCTCTCCAGCCTTCTATGTGTGGCATCCTTGCAGTCTCCGGCTACCGTGACGTCATCCAGGATCTGTATGACGGACTGATCGTGCTGCAGCACCGAGGCCAAGATGCTGCAGGCATCGTGACGTATGACAACCAGTTTCACTTAAAGAAGTCGACGGGCATGGTCAGTGAAGTGTTTCACGCAAGCTCGCTCCAGAGACTGAAAGGCCCTATGGGCATCGGACATGTGAGGTATCCAACAGCGGGATGCTCTAGCGAGTTTGAAGCACAGCCTTTCTTCGTCAACTCTCCATACGGCATGGCGCTAGCGCACAACGGTAATCTCACGAATGCGGCGCAACTGGCAAAAGAAATTAAAGAACAGGATTTCCGGCACCTGAATACAACCTCAGATTCTGAAGTTCTTTTGAACGTTTTTTCACTCGCACTCCGAAAGCAGCGACCAAAACATGTCAATCCTGAACACATCTTCCGCGCTGTGAGGACCGTCATGCGCAGGTGCAAAGGCGCGTACTCGGCGGTTTCACTCATCGGGGGCCAGGGCATCGTCGGCTTTCGGGATCCTTACGGCATTCGTCCACTTCAGATCGGACGGAAGCGCTTCGGCATGAAATATGAATATATGATCGCATCCGAGAATACGGTTTTCAAAGCAATGGATTATGAATTTATGCGCGACGTACAGCCCGGGGAATGCGTCTTTATCGACAAAAACAATCGCCTTCATTCCCGAGTCGTAAAGAAAGGTGATCTGCATCCGTGCATCTTCGAGTGGGTGTATCTGGCTGCGCCGGATTCAACGATCGATGGTGTGAACGTCTATAAAGCCCGAGTCCGCATGGGTGAATCACTCGCGAAGCAGATCAAAGCCGCAGGCATCCATATTGATTCCGTCATTCCTATCCCTGATACCGGTCGTCCAGCTGCTGCGGGTCTCGCGGATAAGCTCAAAGTTCGTTACCGCGAGGGCTTCGTGAAAAACAGATACATCGGACGCACGTTCATCATGCCAGGACAGGAAATGCGCAAACGTAGCCTGAATTTCAAATTGCATCCGATCGACCTTGAGTTTAAAGGCAACTGCGTTCTGCTAGTCGATGACTCTATTGTACGCGGCAATACCAGCCGCAAGATCGTCGAAATGGCACGAAAGGCCGGTGCCAAAAAAGTCTATTTTGCCTCAGCGTCGCCGCCGATCATCGGACCAGACCCTTACGGAATTGATCTTCCGACGACCACTGAACTCATCGCATCCGATCATACTATTCCAGAAATCAAAAAAATGATTGGCGCAGATGGTTTGTTCTATAACACCGTCGATGACATGCGTCGGTCGATTAAAATCGGTAACCCGAAAATTAAACATTTTTCCGACGGCTGTTTTACCGGCAAATACCCAACACCCGAAGTAACGCCAAAAATGCTGCGAGAACTGGGCTGTGGCAGAAACGAAGCTCGTGAATCATTTGCTCGTGAAGAAGATAACGGCAACAATCCGGACCAGACCAAGATGATGGCGCTGGTGTAACTTCTCGATACGCGCCTCGAAGGCGCTACTCGAAGTGACATAAACAACGTCGACCTCAAAGAACCCTACTCGAAGTGACACAGCTTTTACCTATGTCAGTTCGAGTAGCCTGAGCCTGAGCGAAACAACCTATGTCAGTTCGAGTAGCCGAGCCGCTGCGAAGGCGTATCGAGAACTGCTACACTATCCCCATGCGCATTCTTCTCGTCACCAACTCTGCCCGCGGCGAGGCCATCGCTGACGCTCTTGTCCGTAGTCCACAGAAACCGGAACTTATTGTCTGTTCGACTGTGAAGAGTCCCGGCTTTGCAAAGCTTGCGACAGAACTACATGTCATGGACATCATGAGTCTCGCAAAGATTGTAGATATTGGGAAAGCAGCCAAGTGTGATTTCGCATTCGTCGCACCAGATGACCCAATTGGCGCTGGTTTGGCTGACCGCCTGGAGGCCGCTGGTATACCGTGCGTCGCACCGAAGCGTAATTTGGCTCGGATAGAATCATCGAAGAGTTTTGCCCGCGAACTCATGCACAAATACGGCATTGATCATAACCCGAGGTTCCGCGCATTTTCACTCTCGTCACGCGATCAAAGGCATAGTATCGAGCTCGATATTCGTGCATATCTTGAGCATGAACTGCATAGCCAGTACGTCGTAAAATACGACGCTCTGAAGGGTGGTAAAGGCGTGAAAGTGAGCGGGGAACATTTGATGACTATTGATAGTGGCGCAAAGTACGCGATGGAATGTCTGGAAGAATGCGGGACGGTGGTGATAGAAGAAAAGCTCATCGGCATCGAATTTAGCTTGATGTCTTTTGTTTCGGGAACGAGCGTTATCGATATGCCTGCCGTGCAAGACCACAAGCGCGCTGATACCGGTGATATGGGACCCAATACCGGCGGCATGGGAACGTACAGTGATGTCTCGCATGGTCTGCCATTTTTGGAGCCTTCCGATATGCAAACCGCAAGCGAGATCAATAAGAAAGTTGCGGCGGCAATCGAACAAGAATGTGGGGAATCCTACAAAGGCATTTTGTACGGCGGGTTCATCGCAACCAGTGATGGCGTGAAAGTCATAGAATACAATGCGCGCTTTGGAGATCCTGAGGTCTTAAATGTGTTGCCACTGCTCGAAAGTGATTTTGTCGCCATTTGCCAAGCGATCATCACGGGAAATCTCACGTCTGAACATGTGAAATTTCTGCCAAAAGCGACCGTCTGCAAATACATCGTCCCAAAAAGCTATCCGGTGGATAAAAAAGAGGTCGGCCAGAAAGTCATGATCCCGCAAGAATTTCCCGAAAATTCAAGAATCTATTTTGGTGATGTCCATTTCGATGACACAGGGAATGTTCTCCTTGGCGGATCCAGGTCTATCGGCATTGTCGGCATCGGTGATTCGATAGTGGAAGCAGAGCAAGTTGCGCAGACAGTCTGTGAAAAAATAGCTGGACCAGTGCGTTTCCGCTCGGACATTGGCACCGTTGATTCGATCCAGAAACGCGTAGACTTGATGCACAAGTTACGAGCCAGATAAGCCTGAGATATTATATCAGCTTCAAAAGCTCATCTTCCTGCCACTTTTTCATCGCCTCCACGATGGGATCCAATTTGCCGAGCATGACGCCCGGGATATTGCTGAAGTTCACGTTGGCACGATGATCCGTAATCCGATCTTGCGGAAAGTTATACGTCCGTACTTTCTCTGATCGATCAGCTGTACCAACTTGTCCGGAGCGCAAGTCTGTTCGTTCTTTCGCTAATCTTTCTTGTTCAGCGGCGTAGAGCCGACTTCGGAGGAGTGACATCGCAAGTGCACGATTTTTCAGCTGCGAGCGTTCGGTCTGACAGGTGACAACGACATTCGTAGGTACATGCGTGATACGAATGGCGCTTTCGGTTTTATTCACGTGCTGGCCGCCGGCACCTCCGGAGCGGTACGTATCAATACGCAAGTCTTGAGGCCTTACTTCTATATCTACCTCTTCCGCTTCCGGCAAAATAGCGACTGTTGTCGTCGATGTATGCACACGGCCTTTTGCCTCTGTCGTCGGAATGCGCTGCACACGGTGAACACCGGATTCAAATTTCAGGTCACCGTACACTCCGACGCCCTCTATGCGAGCCGATGCTTCCTTAACGCCACCGGCATCTGCATCAGACATTTCCAAAAGCTCTGATTTCCAGCCCCGGGCTTCAGCATATTTCAGGTACATCCTGAGCTGTTCAGCCGCAAACAGTGCTGCTTCTTCACCACCAGCGCCTGCGCGTACTTCCAGAATAACGCTTTTCTCGTCGTCTGGATTTCTGGGGATCAAAAGCCGCTTCATTTTGTCTAAAAGCAGCGGCATTTTTTCTTTAGCTTTCATCGCTTCTTCTTTCGCCATGGCGGAAAGCTCAGGATCTTCGGCAAACGAGTTCTCATCTTTCACAGCCTGTTCCAAAAGACCATATTCGTTATATAAAGCTTCTAGCGGTTCTAAATGCTTGATGCGCCTGGCAAGCCTCGTCACTTCTTTTTGGTCACCATACACAGCCGGATCTTGCATCTTGCCGCGGATGACCTGAAGTTCCTCGACCTGTGTTTTGACTTTCTCAAGCATGAGTAGATTGTAGCGTGTCGTACCCAGAGACTCTACACTCGCGGCATGAAGATTCTTCTCGCCATGTCAGGCGGTATTGATTCCTCGGTCGTAGCACATCTCCTGAAAGAACAGGGGCACGAGGTGCTGGGCGTGCGTTTTAACTTATGGACCGACCCACTGGCGCCCGCTTTAGCACAAGTCCTACCGACAAAATGTTGTTCAACACAGAACATTGCTCGTGCGGCCAATGTCGCAAAAAAGCTTGGCATTCCACTGCAAGTTATCGATCTTGAACAAGAGTTTAAAGAAACAGTCGTTGATCCTTTTCTGGATGCCCACCGCCGCGGCATCACTCCAAACCCGTGTATCGGCTGCAACCGTACAATCAAGTTTGGCAAACTGCTCGCACTCGCCAAAGAACTGAACTGTGACCAACTGGCAACCGGCCACTATGCCCGAACTGCCACAGAAAAATTGTCCGATGGCACTGAGCGTATGGTGCTCTTGGAATCCGTCGATACGAAGAAAGATCAAAGTTACTATCTCTACGGCCTCACGCAGGATCAACTGAAGCGTGTCTATTTTCCGCTGGGCTCGATGCTGAAATCAGAAGTCTACGGTCTTGCTGAGCATTTTGGCGTTCCTCTGCCGGATTCGTATCGTGAAAGCCAAGACTTGTGTTTTTTCCCTGAGAAAACTCCGGAAGAATTTTTGAAACGTCATCTCACTAGTTCCATGTCACCGGGAAATATTACTCGGAAAGACGGAACGATTGTCGGCACACATCAGGGTCTGCCACTGTATACCGTCGGCCAGCGGCGCGGACTCAAGATCGGCGGACTCAAGGTTCCTCTGGAAGTTGTTGAAAAAGATTCCGAAAATAACCGGCTCATCGTCGCTGATCGTGGCAGTATAAAAATTAATTCGGTTCAACTCTCAGACATGCGCTTTGTCGGATGGTCACCGGAACCGGGTACTCCCCTACCGTTTGAATGCCGTGTCCGTTCACTCTCGATGAAAAAGCATGGTGAACTTACCGTCACCGGTTCTGAGGCTACATTTCGTTTTAGCTCACCACAAAGTCCGCAAGCTCCTGGCCAGTCGCTGGTTTTGTATCGAGGGGAAGAAGTTGTGGGAGGAGGAGTGATCGTTTCATAAGAAAATATAATAGATACACTGTCCACTGCCGCAAAGTCGGCTTCTGTGCTACAATAATCAACTATTTCCACATATTCATTCCAGTGCTTCGCGCCCATTACGACCAGTTCGGCAATATCATTCTCGGGAGCATCGTCCGTGATGTGCCGACTGCGACCTTCTTTGAGGTACCTCAAGAGCACGACGTCGAACCGAAAAAACAGACGTGGACTCTGCTTGAAGAAACTCGGTGCGAAATACAAAGCATCTCAAACCCAGAAGCAATACGGCAAGAAAAACCAAAACATTCTGTGATGATGACTGCCCGGAAAGAAGCAAAAAATATTCTTCATAAATCAGTAGAAGAAAGTAGCAAACAGATGAAGCTAACTGTTTCTGACGCTAAGCACACATTAGAAAAAACGATTCACATGCTTTCTGATATTCCTAAACATGCTACAGAAACACTGAAGGAGTTCTGGCAAAAAGCTCAGACACCAGTTGTACTCCCCGGACGAAAGCCAGGCCGTAGACCACGAAAAAAAATCACACTGTTTCTTATCGATACCGTTCGTTTTGGCGGAACATTCGGCGTGATCTTCGGGGTTCTTTTCGTCGGGATGAATTACCAAAGCTTCTGGCAGATCGCTAGAGCCGAACTGGCACTCGGGACTGATATAGAGGCTGAACAAGCTCTGACGAATCTTACGGAAGGAGGATCAGTCGCGAAAACATTTCAAACCATACAATCCTCAGGAAACATCAACATTCTAGCGTATCTGCCTCCCGTCGGCCCACATGAGAATCATCTCATTATTCCGAAACTGGGCATCAACGTTCCGATTGTTCAACCAAGCATGGATGCTCTCATGGCCGAAGATTGGCCGAAGTTTGAGAAAAATATCCAAGAAGCACTGCGGAATGGCGTCGTTCATTATCCTGGCTCAGCACGTCCAGGGCAGGCAGGAAATGCATTCTTTACCGGACATAGTTCATACTATCCAACAGACAATGGAAGATACAAAAGCATTTTTGCACGCCTAGGCGAACTGGAACTTGGTGACACGTACACGGTGTATCACGGTGGCGACCGTCACACATACCGCATCATGAAGATATACAAAGTAAAACCGAACAACGTTTCGGTACTGGATCAGCCAACGGATGAACGTCTCTCCACACTGATGACCTGTACGCCAGTCGGTACGACTCTGGAGCGATTGATCGTGAAAGCTGAAGAGATCGACCCTACAACAGGTCAAATCCTGAAGGTCGGCGAAAAAGCAGCCGATACTCCGAAGAATCCATTCACTCGTCTCGAAGCACTGCCAATCTAAATATTTGGTGGAAGAATTGGAATCGTCTGCTGAGCTATGATTTTAGGACTACGATGAAGAAAGGGAATGTGCACTAAGCCGCGGCCTTTCATGGAAGAGAAGGATTTCTGCGAGGTCTGCTCGAGCATGAGCCCGAAGATAATGAAGATGCCGCCAAGCACGTGATATGACTCAATGTGTTCTCCTAAAATAAGGAAAGCGAAAAGAACACCGGTAAACGGATTTGCGATCTGAATCAGCGAGAGTGTGGTCGCTGGCAGACGATCCAACGCTTCATAAAAGAAGACCAGGTTTAAGTAGCGTGAGAAGAATGTGAAAGCGAGGAGTAGTAGTACTTGCTGCATCGGGAATGCTGCAACTTCGGCCGAAACCGATTGACTGAAGATCATACTGACGAATCCGACTGCAATGATACCGGCAATATTCCTTATCAAGATTGCCAGTTCTGGCATGACATGAGAAAGATACTTCTTGAAAAGAACCGCTCCCGTACCGGAGGCAATGCAGCCAAGCAGAATAAGAATATCTCCGGTATTCACGCCCGTTCCTTCGTTGAGAGCAGAAACGTTGACGATGATAACACCCATGATGACAATCATCATGCCTGTCATCTGCATGCGGTTTAAGCGCTCTGAGAGGAGATAATGGCTCAGAATAAGCACCCAAACCATTTCAGCGGATGAAAGCATCGTGGCGTTGACGGCAGTCGTGTAGGAAAGGCCGGTGAACCACAGAAGTGGCGCGATAGCAGAATTGATAAGCCCAACAATGATTGCCATTCGTATGGAGGCATTGTCCAACTTCACCATTTTTTTGAGCAGCGGCACCAAACCAAATGTTACGATGATAAATATTGCCGTCAGCGCTTCACTAAGAAGCAGCAATGTAATCGGAGACAGGAATGGCATCAGCCCCTTAGCGAGCGCATTATAGGTTCCGGACCACACAAGCGTTCCAAACGCGAGCACAAGCCCAAGCCGCTTTTGACCATCGTTACCTGAGAAAGTCATAGAATGTGTATTTGGTCTTTATTATAACATTTTTTGATGTTTTAGTAAATGGCTAACCGAAGCCATCGGGGATGGCTATACTGCTGACATGCCGAGGTGGCTCTTCGGCAGGCTCAGAGTAAACTCCATGGTAGAGCGAGGGACTCGCAAATCTTTACAGCATCGTTCTAGAGTAGCATCGTGCCGAGGTGGCGGAATGGTAGACGCGAGGGACTTAAAATCCCTTATCCACTAACGGATGTGCGGGTTCAATTCCCGCCCTCGGCACCATCCGGCTTTGTTCCTGCGGGAACTTCGCCGAGATTTACCCAACTAGCTTAAGTTCAGAATTCGATCGTCGCAAAATAGATACTAAAGCCCTCTCAATACCAAAAACCATGTCAATGACTATTTGTAATCTACAATAAGAAAATCGGATGGCATTGGAGGAGTTTCAATGTCAGCGGCAATTATCACAGCCTTTTTTTTGCCAACAACAATCTGAAAAATTTCACCTCTCCACATTTTTTTCTGGATACCATTAACCTCAAGAAGAAGATACGAATCGGTTTCTTGACACCAACTCTTATCGGAAGTGCAGAGATTTTTTTTCTCCCCTGAACTTTCATGCACCTCAAGGATTTTTATAGAGACCTTCTCACCCTGAATATCAATCATCATTGGCTGATTCAAGAAAATTCTTGTTCCTTTCTTGAATGTGTCGCTTTTAACAACTAAACATGAATTAAAAGATTTTCGTTCTAATTCCGTGAAATATATTCCTAGAGATGAGAAACTAGTAGATGACACTTTCCCACTTCGGGTAGGTGCAGAACTTGGCAGCATAGCAGAAAGAAAAGCACCAGTTTTCGGATCAAGTGTGTAAAAAGATAACGTGCCCTTTATCATCCTAATCTTCTCAGCATCGAGAACTTCATCGATATTTGTAGACACTGGCTTTGAACTAATTCTCCACGCTCCATCAGCGGATGTAATCTTTACAAAGTAAATGCCATGATCACCAAAATATGACACACGTTTAGGATCGATAGTAAAAACACCTCTAGATGGTGAACCAAAAATCGTCAGTTTGGAAGCTTGCTCGTAGATCGGATACGCCCTACCAAGCTTTGAAGTATGGTAAGAATTCGTAAAAGAAACGAGTTCAATTTTTTGAATAATAGTATCCTTTGGTTCCCATGATATGACTATTGGTTTCTTTGATCTCGCATCCCAGACTTCTGGTTCCTGTTGCGTGAGCAAACGTAATTGCGATAGAGAGATTTGCTTCGATGGATATGAAACGAAGGATGTATCTGCTGTCTTCTCAGATGCATTACTCTTCTTCATAAGACCTGCAATGCAGTCATCCTGTGATTTTTTATCTTTTGGATAAAGCGCGACACAATATCCTGGAGCAACTTTCATGCATTCCTCGAGGGCTGTACCAGTACGCGTGCTGCAGGAAACAACAGGCATTTTTGGAGGAGCGGAGACTGCCACGCTTGTTGTACCGCAGACAAATACTCCTCCGAAAATCAGCAGCAGAGATAGACCGTTTTTTATTCTTTTGTAATTCATAGAATGAAACTTTAGCAGCTTCGAAGTGTGATGTGCATTGACAATTTCGTTCTATTTCACTGTGTTTTCCGTCAGCTCTCCCACCAAATTTTTCTCCATCAAATCCCTAATCCGACGCACATTTTTTGTCTGAGCAAGTGCCCACATCAGCTTCACGACTGCGCACTCATACGTCATATCTTTTCCTGAGATGACGCCAAGTTCTTCCAGCGCAAGCTGCTTATGAAACAAGTGCAGATCGATACTGCCACGAAGTAACTGCGACGTAATCACGATGGGAATATCCAGCTTTGTCGCTTTTCGAATCCACGGAAAAAGATGCTCAGGAAGCATGCCAAGTCCGTATGCCCGAAGGACGATGCCATGCGGTTTTGCATCGAGTATCGCGTGAAAATATGCTTCCGGCATGCCGGGATGCAGCGTGATGGAAACGACATTCGAGTCAAACTCCGGCTTTGCAACGAGCGTTCTTTTGCGCCTCACTGTTCTCCACGGATGAAGAGTAACTGAGGTATTAAATTCTGCGAGCGCCGGAAAACGAGGGCTATCAAATGTTTCGAGAATTGACTGATCTGCTTTCTTGGCTCGTGAACCACGCAGCACTCTGGGCCCGAGTGCAATGCACACTTCCGCAATATCCAGCTCAGCTGCTTGAATTGCATAAATCAAATTCATACGCGCATCACTGCCAAGCTCATCAATCGGCATCAGGGAGCCTGTCAGCACCACCGGTTTTCCCAAATTTTGCAGTGCAAAACTCAGTGCCGCAGCGGTATACGCCATCGTGTTGGTTCCATGAATGATGACTACGCCTTCTACGTGGTCGTACACTTTTTCGATTTTTTTTGCGATCTCCACCCAGTGTTCTGGTGTCACTTCCGAAGAACCTAGGTTCGCAATCGAGTGAAAATCAAGGATGACATCACGCTGCGCATCGGGAATGAAACGATGAATCTCTACGAGTGATTCAATCGGCTCGATACGTCCGGTTTTGCGATTTCGAATCATCCCGATGGAACCACCGACATAGAGAACGGCAATATGCGAGCGAGGCATGAACAAATCGTATCAGAAATCAGGATGACCGACGATCCTTGTATCCTCCAAACGCATCCCCCACTTTCCAGGGAAATATAAACCGGGTTCTATAGTGACAACCTCATTTTTGAGTAGTTTTATCGGAGCCGCCTTCATCGATAACGTTGTCCCCTCATGAATATCCATACCGACACCGTGTCCTAGGCTATGACTAAATTCTTCATCGTATCCATGCAGCTTTAGTACTCGCCGTGCCTCAGCATCAAGAGCCGTATTGAGTACACCTGGTTTTAGCATCTTCTCTGCAGCTTTTTTGGCTTCTTTCAGGGCTCGATAGGCTTTTTTCTGTTGCGGATTCGGATCCTGAGTAAAGTATACTCGACTGTAATCACTACAGTAGCCTTGGTAGATGGCACCCATATCAATCTGAACAATATCGCTTTTTCTTAATTTTCGATCAGAAGGCCTATGATGCGGCTTCGACGTATTCTCACCAAAGCCAACAATTGTCTCAAAAGCCATGCCATCAGCATTTTTTTTCATACAGTACACATATAATTCCAACGCAAGATCTTGCTCTGTCATGCCATACCGTAGAAAGCTGGGCACACGTGAAAGAGCTTTCTTCGTAATCTCACAAGCCGCTGTCATAAAAACTATTTCTTGAGGATCTTTGACTCTTCGGAGCCCTTCTGTAAAATCAAATATTTGAACAAATTTTTTGTTCTTTAATAAAGACTTCCAGCGCTCTAATCGTGAAATGGTAACAGTGTCAGACTCGTATCCAAGTATTTTGCTATGTGTAAGATATTGTGCAAGCTGTGCAGGGTCTGAGACTGTGTATGGACTTTTAGCCCTATTTGAAGCCATTTCAGAATATCGGGAGTCTACGAAAAGAACTGCAGCTTTTCGAGTCATGCACAGGAGACCTGTGGAGACATGAACACCTGTAAGATAGCGAATATTCGTAAGGTTCGAGATGAGCACTGCATCAACGGATAAACCAGCGAGCCGTTTTTGAAGCCGAGATATACGATTGGAAAGCATGAAGGAGATCCGCAGTAGATAATAATAAACGGTTACCGTAATTCCCTGATCGGTTCCGATTTTCCATGTTGCATAAGTAGAGTAAACAGCTTCTTCATTCGCAAATCAATTTCTTGTCTTAGAACAAGCGGACTGA
>CALRGQ010000030.1 GCA_943357915.1 Candidatus Peribacteria bacterium | reverse complement strand
CAAAATTTTGCGTCTCTACAAAAGCAATGCGCTACTATAAGTGCATGAAGCTCCTCCGCCTCTCCTGCCGTAAAGTATGTGAGCGCGTGAAACAGAAGGGTTATCTGTGGAAAGGCAAACACATGCAGGCTCGTCTGCTTCGGGGGCTCCCACGTACGCTGCCTGCGTCTGCACCAGCGGGGTTATACATTGGTGTCCTGACGTCTACAAAACTTCACAAGTCGGCAGTGAAACGTAACCGTATGCGCCGTCGTTGCAGAGAAGCGATTCGGCTCACAGCATTGCCGCTCGAGAAATTGCCGGCCGTTCAGTTGCTGCTTCTCCCACGTTCCTCTAGCCTGTCTGCACCCTTCGATGAAATCCTCGCCGATGCGGGACATTTAATCACTTCTCTCTAAGCTGTGGCTGACAAGAAATCCAAACTGTCGACACTGGAATTTTTAGTGACATTCATCGCGCTCTTTTTTGTCACGCAGTATGGGATCTCCTACTTCTTTCCGAAGAACGAAAACAAGGTTCCAACGGTGACCATCAGCATGCAGTCGGCCAAGATTTCCGAAGGAAATGACCCGGTCATCATCATCAATAATCAAACCGAAAAAGACCTCCCACTTTCCAGCCGTTGTCCACAACCGCCGGTGGATATTGCGCTCATAGAAGGTGCGGGTGAGACGGAAAAAAAGACAGACCTTATGGCGAATCAATCGGTGCTGACATGTCTCGATGTACTCGTCGTTCCGGCCGGCAAAAAAGTGGAAATAAATATGGGAAGTTGGAAGTACGCACTCTTTGAAAAAGTTGGTACGTACGAAGCCAGTTTGCAACTTCCGGAAAAGTTTGCCGCCGGAAATCCCGAGGATAATGTCTCGGTTCGTTTCCGGATCAGTGAGGTCGGATTTTTCACAAAACTGTTTAGGACATTTATCACAAAGCCACTGTTTAATGCTCTCATTTTTATCGCATCGTGGGTGCCCAGTCACAACCTTGGTGTCGCTATTATTTTGCTAACGATTCTCGTGAAGCTCATTCTTTTGGTTCCAAACCAGCATGCACTTGAGGGCCAGAAAAAACTCCAGCAGATGCAGCCACGCATGGACGAGATCAAGAAGAAATTTCCGGGTGACGCAGCTCGCGTGCAAGAGGAAACGATGAAACTGTGGAAAGAAATGAAGATCAATCCTTTGCAGTCCTGTCTTCCGACGCTTCTACAGCTCCCGATCTTGATCGGACTCTTCTTCGTCGTTCGATCCGGCGTCTCGATAGAAACCAGCCGTCACATGCTGTATTCGTTCTATCTGGATTTACCCCCTCAGTTCCTCGGTCACGCATTTCTCGGGTTTGATCTTTTGAAGCCGAGTGTCTTCATCATGCCGCCGCTTTTGGTCGTTCTGCAGTTTATCCAGATGAAGATGATGATGGCGAAACAGAAAAAGAAACAGACCGAGATTGTCGTAAAGCCGCAGGGCAAGAAGTCTTGGGTTCCGGAGCTGGATCAGCAAACCATCATGATCTACGTCATGCCGCTGATGATTGGATTCTTCGCATTTAATTTCCCTGTTGCAGTGTCATTGTATTGGGCCGTATCGACGCTGTTTGGTATCGCACAGCAATTCTACGTCATGAAAGAAAAGAAGCCTTTGACGTATTAACGGTTCGAGACCCTTCGGCAAAAGCTCAGGACAAGCTCACCTGATGGGCTCCTCACCATGACAAAGAATTAAGATGCCTCTGAGGGGCTCCTCACCGTGACAATTTTACAGGACATGTCATGGCGAGGAGCCAAGGCGGTCGCAACCGCATTGGCGTCTCGAGCCGTGATAGAAAGTAACGCTGTGACGTTGATATGGGCAAGACGTGCTGTGATACAATCCGGTTACTTCTCCCCCGCTTTCATGCTCTCTTTTTCCGACATCAAAACCATCCTTGGTGACCAAGCTGAAACTTTACTTGGCTTCTCCGCACCGAAGATTGCAAAAGAACGTCTTCATGTTCCGCGTGGCAGTTTCGTCAAAGATATTTTCTCCCAGTCTGATAGGAGCAAAGACGTCCAAAAAAACATGCAGCAGATGTTGGATACCGGCAGCTTAGCCGGTACCGGTTACGTCTCGATCTTGCCGGTTGATCAAGGTATTGAACATTCAGCTGGCGCTAGTTTCGCTAAGAATCCTGATTATTTTGATCCTGAGAATATCGTGAAGCTGGCCATTGATGGCGGCTGTAACGCCGTCGCCTCTACATTTGGTGTTCTTGGCATGGTCAGCAAGACGTACGCTGACAAGATTCCGTTCATCGTGAAGCTTAATCATAACGAGCTCATGACGTACCCAAATAAGTTTGACCAAATTATGTTTGGCTCGGCTGCAGAAGCAAAAAACATGGGCGCGCTCGGTGTCGGTGCCACTATTTACTTTGGCTCTAATGAGTCCGGCAGGCAAATTGTAGAAGTCGCGAAGGCTTTTGAAGAAGCACACAAACTGGGCATGTTTACGGTGCTTTGGTGTTATCTCAGAAACAGTTCATTTAAAGTAGAGGGAAAAGACTATCACGCGTCTGCTGATCTCACCGGTCAGGCCAATCACTTAGGCGTCACGATTCAAGCCGATATCATCAAGCAGAAACTACCGACGAATAACGGGGGATTCAAGGCGCTCAACTCCGGTAACAGTTCCTACGGCAAGCTCGATGAGCGTATGTACACAGAACTGTGTTCGGATCACCCGATTGATCTGTGTCGCTATCAAGTAGCGAATGGCTACATGGGCCGCATCGGTCTGATTAACTCCGGTGGCGAATCTGGCAAGAATGATCTCGCAGGTGCAGTGGCCACTGCCGTCATCAACAAGCGTGCCGGCGGCATGGGGCTCATCTCAGGACGCAAAGCCTTCCAGAAGCCAAAGCAAGAGGGGATTGAGATTCTCAATGCTATTCAGTCGGTGTATCTGTGCAAAGAGATTACGGTAGCCTGAAAGTGTACAATGAAAAGTGAAAAGTGAAAAATTTCGCATGTATTAAGACAATTCTGTGATTCTCAGTCTCCATTCCCCATTCTTCACTCTTCATTTTTCATTCTTCATTCAATGTCTCTCCGCCTTTATAATTCTTTCACAAAACACGAGGAAGACTTCGTGCCTTTGAAAAAGAATACGGTTACGATGTACACCTGTGGCCCAACGGTCTACGGCCGCCCGCATATTGGGAATTATTCATCGTTTCTGATGGCTGATCTTCTGAGGCGCTGGCTAGAAGTTTCTGGTTTCACGGTGACGCATGTCAAAAACATTACAGACGTGGGGCATTTGGTTGCGGATCAGGATGAGGGAGAGGACAAAGTGCAGCGTGAGGCTGAAAAAGAAAAAGTAGATCCTCTGACGATTGCAAAGAAGTACACCGAAATGTATCTCGAAGACGAAAAGGTTTTGAATATGATCGAGCCTGAACATCGTCCGCGTGCTACGGAGTATGTGAAACAGATGATCGAGATCACGAAAGTTTTAGTCGAGAAGGGGAATGCGTATGAGACAGAGGACGGCGTGTATTTTGCGGTCGAAACATTTCCGGCATACGGAAAACTCTCCGGCAATACACTCGATAAACTCAATGCAGGAGCCAGAATTCTGGTGGATGAAGCTAAGCGTCATCCTGCTGATTTTGCACTCTGGAAAAAGTGCGTCGGTAAAAATGCTCACCATGTTCTGAAGTGGCCTTCACCATGGGGGGAGGGTTTCCCTGGCTGGCATATTGAATGCTCGGCGATGAGTTCTGCACTGCTCGGAAAAGAAATTGATCTTCATACCGGTGGTGAAGATAATATCTTTCCGCATCATGAATGTGAGATCGCACAGAGCGAATGCAGTTCTGGTTCGCATCCGTTCGTGCGCACCTGGCTCCATAAAAGGAGGATTGATCTCGCGGGGACCAAAATGTCAAAGAGTCTTGGCAATGTGCTTACTATTCCAAGCATCGTTGAAAAAGGCTATTCGCCTCTTGATCTCCGATATTACTTACTCTCTGTGCATTACCGGACTAATTTGAAGTTTACGTGGGAGGGTTTGGACAGTGCTCATAAAGTACGCAGTAAAATTGTGGAGTGGATGGAAGTCGTAAATACTGATGCTGCAAAAGCAGTGCCGCATCCAGCGGGTGAAAGTGATCCTTTGATCGCAGAAGCTATAGAAGAATTTACACAAACAATGAATGCGGATTTGAATACGCCTGGTGCACTCGCTCCCGTCTTCACGTTGATGAATCATTATTACGCGCTACGCACCAAAAACTTTCCTGTCTATACAGAAGACATTCGGCAGCTTCAGAATTTTTTGGATATTGTCCGTCGCACTTTCGGTTGTTTTGAGCCAGAAGCAGTAGGGGAGCTGCCAGATACAGTGCAGGAACTACTAACCGAACGCGCTGCAGCACGCATGGCAAAAGATTTTGCGGCGTCAGATCGGCTCCGAAGTGCGATACAAACATTAGGATATGAAGTCAGGGATGCCGATGGAAAACAGACAGTGAAGAAATTATAATGCTGTCATGGTTCGAGACGCTCTGATGAGCTCCTCACCATGACAGATCCAAACGCTCTGATGAGCTCCTCACCATGACAGTAGTTTTGTCAGAGTGAGGAGCGCCGCAGCGCGTCTCGAACTCTGTCACAGTGCACGAAGCTCCTTACGAGGAATGTCGCATCTAAAATCCTTTGTCCTAGTGAGGAGCGCCGCAGCGCGTCTCGAACTATCGCTCCAGCAATGATGCACAATATGAATTTAGAGATGTATCGAAAGATCGAATATCAACAAAAATATTGCCAAGTCAGCTCTACAATCGTTTTTTCTCACATAGATGCTTTTCCTAACATTGTGGTCGCAAATTGCATGTGATGTGTCTAGTAATGTTTCCAGCTGTTTTCTGGAAGGCTAGCTTGTCTTCTCATCAGACACATGAATATCGATAATTTGGCTCAAATAAGCCAGATATCATGAAATATGAAAAGAAAACATGTCAATATGACAACTAAACAATGCTTCACAGATCAGTTGGTCCACGGCACTAAATATATCTTCACAATGAACACGATATTTGATCAACATGATTCGTATTTTTGTGAAGCTCAAAATTTTGCCTTTCAGCGTGTACTTTTCCGCAGAAACAAGCATGTTTTTGGCCTTCCTAAGCCCACAGACGCACGCTGCGGTGTTGTAACAAATATGCAGGAATTGCGTTTCTTCTAATGCACGGGAAAAAGTAGGGACTCTTGCGTCAGGCAAGCCAAACCCGCTACGATCTCCCTGATCAGGTCATCTTTCATCCTCGTGATGACAAGATGATGTGTCCTGTAGGCACTGATCCGTGCACGCTCATTGTCACACCGGCTACCCCCTTTCCCTTTCGGGACAGTTGGGGCTCACACATGTTCTCCCCCTTTATGGTGAGTAGAGAAACATCGTGCCTTTCAGATGATGTAAATCTAGCGAAGAGAAGAATGCCGTCGATCCGTATGCACTCTTTATGATTAAGGAGACGTTTTCCTTCGGAAGACACCTAATACGCCGATAGCTCAGAGGACCGTTCATGGTTCTCATGCTTCTCAGTACTTTCTTGTGTTATTTATTTCTCTTTCACTTCCCTACACCTTCCCTATATGGACATTTTTCGTTTGAAGAAAATGTTCGCGGGTGTCTCGGCAGCTGCAATCATGCTCTCGCAAGTCGCGACGGCTGTTGCCGCTTACTCCGATGTCCCTGCGGGTGTGTGGTACGAGGATGCCGTTAGCGCCTTTATGGACGCCGGCTACTTGGACAGCACACAGTCAAAATTCCGCGGAACGGATAACGCCAACCGCGCTGAATTCGTCAAGCTCGTTGTCGAGCTCAATGGCGGCGTAATCAACACTGCTCCGGCAACCCCGGACTTTGATGACGTTGCTACCGGCGCTTGGTACTACAAGTACTTTGCAGAAGCCGGAAAAGAGCAGTGGGTTCGTGGTGACGGTTCTTGCTACGGCAAGCATCCTTGCTACGCTCGTCCTTCTGCCAACATCAACCGTGCTGAGGCTGCTGCCATCATCGTCCGTGCCTTCGGGCTCGAGGCTGCTGGTGCTGCTCCACAGTTCGTTGATAACCCATCTGGCCAGTGGTACACGTCTGACATCCAGACGGCTGCCGATCACTGTGTCCTTCAGGGTGACGACTCTACGGGCCGCGTCCGCCCAAGCGACAACATGAACCGCGCAGAAATGGTGGTCATGTTGCACCGCGTTGACCAGGTTCTGACGTACGGTGACGATTGTGGTTCCGTTTCGCCTTCTACGCCTGAAGTCAAAGCAGTTGTCGCAACATCCCCAACAGTTGTTGAGGTTCAGTTCAACGTTTCTGTCGATGAGACAGCTGCGAAGAACAAGAGCCGCTACACAGTCACGGGCACTCCTGAGCTCATGATTGACTCTGTTACCATGACGTCTAATGACACGGTCGAGCTCACGCTTGCATCTGCCATGAATGCTGGTAACACGTACACCCTCACTGTCGTCGACATGATGACGACTGATGGTAAGAAATTCTCCGATTCCACCACGTTCAACGGTTACACGAACATCGTGGTTGGAAACGGAGCACTCGAAGCTACACTCTCTGCAAAAAACCCAGTCGGTGACACTGTTCCGAAGGGTGCACAGGGTATCGTCTTCACATCCATTGATCTCACAGCTACGTCCGATGACGTCGTTCTCGAGAACCTCGTTGTTCTCCACGAAGGCTTCGGAGACGCTGCAGATTTCTCTGGTATCTACGCTGTTGTTGATGGTGCTCGCGTCACACGCAAGCGCACGATCGACACTCAGTCCTACACTGCAACCATCCGCTTCACGACTCCTCTCAAGATCGCCGCTGGCAAGACAGTCACACTCCAGATCGCTGGAGACCTGACAACGTCTGCTACGACCGCTTCTGAGCACTCGCTCACAGTTGAGTTGCCAACGGATATCACGAGCAACGCTAAGTCCACGACGGGTAATTTCCCGCTCAAGGGCAAGGCATTCCGCGTAGCTGCAGTCAGCTCCGGAATTGTCTCTATTGCTTACCGTTCTGTTACTCCTTCCAGCATCGAAGTCGGTGACAAGGGTGCTAACATTGGTAAGTTTGAGATTGCAATCGACTCCGCAGAAGATCAGACCATCTACTCGATGACTATCGAGAACGACGGTACGGCTTCTGATGGTGACTTCACGAATATCGTCCTCCGCCGCTCCGATGGTACGGTTCTCACGAAGACCGTCGCCGCTACGGTTGGTGACTTCGCGACTCTCGTCTTTGACCCACCATTTACGGTGCTCGAAGGTGACAAGATCACGATGAACCTCGTCGCTGACATCAAGGGAGGTGCTGCCAAGAACATCAAAGTTCACTTTGATGAGACTGGTGACATCTTTGCTGTTGGTTCTCTCTACGGTTACGGTGTGAACGGCCAGCTTTACGGCTCGGCTATCCAGCTCCCAACCGAGACATCCACGCTCCCAGCTACGGTCACGATCGACGCTGGTCAGTTTACGATCTCTATCGACGGTCCTGTGACCCAGCAGTACACGCGTAAGGACAAGAATGCCGTCCTCGCGAACGTCTGGTTCGAGACCGGAGGTGAAGACGTCGATGTTGAAAACCTGTTCATCTTGATTCAGGGTACAACGTCCACGGGTGCTGCCTTCGTAGGAGGCCGCGCTACACCTTCGTCAGGTGATGAAATCTATGAAGTTCTTGAAAGCGTTGAACTCCGCAACACGACCACAGGCCGCACCATTTCCGGTGTTCGCTTGACTGGTTCTACGGATTCCAAGGCTACGAGGATTGCAAACGGCACAGCCACTGGTTCATACCAGGTCTACCGTTTCGATGACTTCATGGTGAAGGGCAAAGAGAAGTACGAGTTCCGTGTTAACTTCATTGATAACTCGGGTACAAGTGCACTTTCTGCTCCAGCCAATGGTGATAAGTTCCGCATCCACATCTGTGGAGAGGCAACTCACACCTTGAGCAGCAATAACCTCATCGGAAACACAGTAGGTTGTACGATGGGTGGATTCTTTGCTTCTTCCGTCACGTCCTACCAAATGAAGATCACTGGAGTCTCCACGAACGACCGCATCGGCGACTATCGCCCAGGCGGAACGATCACGGGTAACTTCCAGGAGATCAAGACCGCTGGTTTGACCGTCACGGGTAAGGCAATGGCTACAGCTGACACGACAGTCAAGAATGCCAAGAACGTTACGCTCCTCCGTTTCGAGGCTCGTGCGTCTGAGGCTTCTGACCTTCTCATCACTGACTTGATCTTCGAGTCTGTGACGTCAAGCTCGCTCATTGTCGGTAGCAACTACGCTGTCTGGGTAGACACGAACGATGACGGTGTCGTCGATACGATCCTCCAGAAGGGTGTAGCTGCTCAGAGCAGCCAAGTCAGCTTTGATAAGATGACCGGCGGCGGTTACGTGATCGCGAAGCAGAAGTCTGTTGTCTTCGAAATTCACGCTGACATCGCTGCTTCGTTCAACTCAAGTGACACGCAACTCCGTATTCAGTTTGATACGGGTGCTACGTTCATCCAGGCTGAACAGGTTAACGACGGTACGTCTCTCTCTGGTATCGGTGTAAAGGACATCGGCGCCTCGACGTACGATGTCGGTTCCATCGCCTCTGATATTCAGGTTACGATGCAGAATGCCACCCTTTACACGCTTCGGTCTCAGGGTGACCTCTTCGTCATCAAGTCCACGACGCCAGTGCGCTCCAAGCAGCTCGCCGCCGGCACTCTTGCCGACGAGATCCTCCGCTTGCAGTTCCACGCTGAGTACGAAGACATCGATGTGACGGACCTCGTCTTCACCGGTTCCGGTGGAGCCGCAAGTCTCCTCGCTACGAACGTCGACCGTCTCGAGCTCTATAAAGTTGGTGCTACGACGCCATTCGCTATTGCAAACGTTGCAGGCTGCGGATCTGACGCTGTTGCTTCCAATTCTATGTGTGCAAGTATGGAAAACCAGGAATTCATCGTTACAAAGGGTTCCAACATGAACGTCTCTGTCCGCCCACGTATGCGCACGGACGTTGATGGTGCTGTTACAAGCACGGACATCATCCTCGACCTTGACCCAACGGCCAGCACCTCCACAGGTTCTGTACGCGCTCGCGGTCTGCTCTCTAGCAACACTCTCAACAATAACGACGGTAACTCCACTCCAGCAGGAGAGGTGTTCATCGGTCTCGCTGCCGCTGCAACTTCCGCAAACGTGAAGATTGCCGGTGGATTCAATGAGGTTGTCCTGAGCAAGGTCACTTCCATCACGAACGCCGATCCAAGCGCTAACGGCACCGCTATCCCGACTGGTGCTGGACGTCAGATCGCTCAGTTCAAGTTCGCTACCGCTGCTCTTAATAACACGAAGAACGGTACGAACAAGTGGACGCTCTCTGGTGTTATCTTCAACGTTAACGCTACGAACGTCATGCTTGGAACGGCTGGCACAGATCAGACCTCCACGTCATCGGAATTCAAGTTGTATAACAAATTTGATCCGACCGTGAAGAGCACCTGTGTTGCCAACAAAGTAACTGCTTCCGGTTCTAACCTTACTGTTCGCTGTGCTAGCCTTACCTCTAGCTCCGTCAACACTGAGATCGAGCCAGGTAGCGAAATCATCTTCGTTCTTGAAGCGAACGTGTCGAATGCAAAGATTTCTAACTCTTCGACATCGACCCTTCAGGTCTCCCTCCAGAGCTTCACAGACAACCCGAAATACACTGTCTTTGGAACGACGGCTGGTCAGGGCCATATTGATTGGCTCGACAAGGATAACGCGACTCTCACGAGCGCGTCTCTCTTCCACTGGGTTGAGTACCCAGACACCACTGTCAACGGCACCAGCTACAACGGCTAGTTCGTTCACAGTTGATAGGCTTTCCTAAGCTATCAAACCAAAACCCCCTCCTTCACCGGAGGGGGTTTTTGGTATTACGCGGTTCTCGATACGCCTCGCTGCGCTCAGCTACTCGAACCGACACGAAGCGTCAGAGATATGTCACTTCGAGTAGTGCGCTTCGAGCCCGGGTTATGTCACTTCGAGTAGCGCCTTCGACTGTGGGCTATGTCACTTCGAGTAGCGCCTTCGAGGCGCGTATCGAGAAGTCACCCCATAATCTTGCGCTTCCATTCCAACGCTAGTTTCACAACCGGCTTGAGTACCAGCATCTGCTCGGGCGGATACGTCACGACTGTTCCCCCGAACTTACGCTTAAAATCACTGATGCCTGCCCATGGATCGTCGAGAGGTGCGCTATCTGGGCTAATGCCTAGCAGGTCATATGCTTTGCAGCCGTTCGCCTTGGCACGTCGTATTGCTTCCCATTGGAGCAGATATGGTGCCATGAGGTGTCTGTGTTCATAGGATGATGCACCATAATAATACATCGCAGTCCCCTGCCATTTGACTCCTATCAAGCCAGCAATGGGTTTATTTTCATGTGTAGCCATCAGCATAAAGCTTCCCTCAAGATCACTCAGAAAACGCGCATAATGCGATTTTTGAAAGATCCTAAACCCATCTCGGCCGCCTGTGCTTTGCAAGAGTTTATAAAATGCATCAATGCTCTGTTCAGGAGAGACGTGCGCGCCGCTCGTCTCTACAACGATGCCATGTTTTTTTGCGAGTGAGATATTATATCTACCTTTTGGATGCATCTGCGACAAAATTGCTTCCTCAGATTGTGTGAGGTCGAGAACGCGAGTTGCTTGGGGTTGGATATGACGGGGTGACGCAACGAAAAGTGAATAATGAAAAGTGAAAAGTGACGGAGGCGACACGTACAGCGCCAGACATTTGTCTTTTTTTGCATCATCAATAATTGTTTGCACAAACTCTTCTGCATATTTTTCACTATTCACTGTTCGTTCTTCTTTTATGAGCGGTCCTCTCGCGATATCCCACGTTGAGTACCCGCCCGCAGTTCTATCGATAACAACGAGTGCTGTGGCTAGATATTTTTCACTATTCACTTTTCGTTCTTCATCCGCATAGACCCTCACTTCCCTCCCCAGCGTCCGTTGATATCGTCCCCACTCCACAGATTGCCACAGATTCCCCTGCGGATGTGACATAACCCACGTCTGGTATGTCTGCAGATCCTCGTCCGATGAAAGAATTCGCACAGGCATGCGTCTACAGTATGTAGTATTTTGTATTGAGTAAGTAGTATCCAACATTATTGGTGTTACGAGAGAATCTAGTCATACTAGATACCAGATACTTTCCACTTTTTACTTTCAACTTTACACTCATCCCATGCCGCATTCACTCCCCACTCTGCCTTACGCTTTTGACGCACTCGAGCCACACATAGATGCAAAGACGATGGAGATTCATTTCACCAAACATCATCAGACGTATGTTGATAAACTCAATGCAGCACTGGATAAACATCCGGCATTGCATGAAAAAACCGTTGAAGAACTGGTGGCGGATCTCGACATGGTTCCAGAGGACATCCGTAGTGCGGTCAGAAACCACGGTGGGGGACACCTTAATCACTCAATGTTTTGGCAGATTTTGGCTCCTGCAGCCGGCGGCAAGCCTTCTGGAGCACTTTTGCAAGCTTTCGATAAGAAATTTGGCAGTTTTGATGCGTTCGTGACGCAGTTTTCCGATGCGGCAGCAAACCGTTTCGGTTCTGGCTGGGCGTGGTTAGTGCTAGATGGCAAAGATATTTCAATCATGAGTACAGCAAATCAGGACAATCCGATTACCGAAGGCAAAACACCGATTATGTGTCTGGATGTCTGGGAGCATGCGTACTACTTGAAATATCAGAACAAGCGCCCGGATTACATAAAAGCGTTCTGGCAGGTAGTCAATTGGCCAGAAGTGCAAAAAAGATACGAGGAGTCTTTGTCCTAGAGGACTATGATTGATCTCAGGTTTTGCTTGCCTGATTTCATAGGCAAATGGTACAATAAGCGTACTTACTCCCTGTTCGACATGCCGCAAGGCCTCGACCAGGGTTATTTTTTATGTAAACATGAAAACTATGATTATTGAGCCACATCCAAAGAAAGCGGTCGTGTTCATAGATGGTCAGAATCTCTTCCATTGTGCCAAGACTGCATTTGGACATAAGCATCCTAACTATGATGTGAAACGATTGTCAGAAAGGATATGTAAGGATAAAGGATGGGAACTAAAGCAAATACGTTTCTATACCGGCGTTCCTGATCCGGCCGATAATGCACTCTGGCATCAATTTTGGTCAGCAAAATTGGCATATCTTGGCAAGTTAGGAGTTCATGTGTACTCACGAACTTTGAGGTACAGAAATGAAACAGTGGAACTATCCGATGGAACATCAAAAACTGTATTGGTAGGGAGAGAAAAGGGAATTGATGTACGCATCGCTTTGGATATTATCCGTTTGGCACACAGACGTGATTACGATGTAGCTATTGTCTGTAGTCAGGATCAAGATTTGTCAGAGGCGGCTGATGAGATACGGGTGATATCGAACGAACAGCAACGATGGATACGAATTGCATCCGCTTTTCCTGTGAGTCCTACAGCGAAGAATACCCGTGGTATCAACAATACCGACTGGATAAAGATAGATCGCAAAACGTACGATGCCTGTCTTGATGCAAGAGATTATCGGATCTAGAGCGAATATTGTTGGAGCATTCTGAACTACGTAAAATCATTCTGGAGTGTAGTACACTGGCCAGAAGTGCAAAAAAGATATGAGGAGTCACTATTGTAAGGACCGGGGATAGGTCGGAAAAAATGTGCTTTGAAGTAGACTTGGCATCAAGTACACTTCACTTCGTCACAGCGGCTTCTGATTGTGTTCTGAGAGCTGTGTCTACCCGCCGAAGTTCCTTCGAGGAGCTTAGGATGGTCGGACACGGGTTTTTCTGTGATGAGCAATCAGATCTCAACTTTTCTCCCCTCACTCTATGGCGACAAAGCCCAAGAAAAAAGCGATCGTAAAAAAGACATCCCATGCCCCTGCAAAAGCGAAGGTGCAGCCGAAGAAAGTTGCTCCTCCTCAGAAATCCAAGATCGCAAGCAAAATGCTGGTGACTGACACGAAGAAAGCTCCCAGCAAAAAAGCAGCACCACGCAAGCAAACCTATGCCTACGATGTCGAAAAGGCGATTTTGCCCCAGCTGACCTCATTTGTTCTGAACGTTTCTGAGCGTGTTCCTGCAGCTCTGAAAGACGTCAAAGACGATCTGAAGCCAAAAATGATGGTGGCTGGACGCGTGTTCCTCACCAAAGACGACTCGTTTGAAATGATGCGTTCTCTGATTGACGTGCAGATCCAGAGTTACCGATGGTTCCTCACGGAAGGTCTGTCTGAACTCCTCAAAGAAGTCAGCCCGATCACGGACTTTTCGGCTAAAAAAATGGAGCTGAACTTTCTTGGCCACACATTTGATGCCCCAAAATATGACCCTGCTACCTGCAAGCGCAGAAACTTGAGTTACGAGGCTGCTATGAAGGCGCACGTGCAGCTGATCAATAAAGAAACAGGTGAAATTAAAGAGCAGGACGTCTTCCTCGGAAGCATTCCGCTCATGACCGATAGCGGTACATTCGTCGTTGGAGGCATTGAGCGTGTTGTCGTCTCGCAGCTTGTGCGCTCACCCGGTGTGTTCTTCTCTGCGATGTCCGAATTCCCAAAGCATCACGCAGCAAAGATCATCCCGAAGCGCGGTGTGTGGATGGAAATCGAGACTGACCGACGTGGCATCATCTC
Organism: Candidatus Peribacteria bacterium; assembly: GCA_943357915.1. Lineage (GTDB taxonomy): Bacteria > Patescibacteriota > Gracilibacteria > Peribacterales > Peribacteraceae > JAGORY01. Next base: position 3,337 of record CALRGQ010000030.1, on the reverse strand, counting down.
CTGCAAGATCGACCGTAAGCGCAAAATTCCTATCACGCAGCTCCTCAGAGTGTTCGGCTATGCCAATGATTCTGATATTCTCGATCTCTTCAAAGGAGTCGTGAAACAGGAGCGTGATTATATTCTTGCAACGCTCGAAAAAGATCCCGTCCGCACCGTAGAAGAGGCCTACCAGAGCATTTACCGCAAGATTCGCCCTGGTGATTTGGCAACGGCTGAGAACGCAAAGCAGCTCATTGACGCGCTGTTCTTTGATTTCAAGAAATACGACATGGGCAACATTGCCCGTTATAAATTGAACCGCCGGTTTGACCTAAAAATTCCGAATGACGAAGCACACCGCGTGTTCCAAGTCTCAGACTTTATCGAGATTCTGAAAGAAATGATTCGTCTGAACAATGGCGAAGGTGCACCTGATGATATCGATCACCTCAGTAACCGCCGTGTTCGATCCGTTGGTGAGCTCGTCCAGAACAAGTACCGCGTTGGACTTATGCGTACCGAGCGCATCATGAAAGATCGTATGACCGTGATGGATCTTGAGACTATTACGCCAACTCAGCTCATCAACTGTCGCCCAATTACGGCTGCTCTGCGTGAGTTCTTTGCGTCATCGCAGCTCTCACAGTTCATGGATCAAACCAACCCTCTCTCCGAGCTCGCACATAAGCGCCGTTTGTCCGCGATGGGTCCAGGAGGTCTCTCGCGTGAGCGTGCATCCTTTGACGTTCGTGACGTGCACCCTTCGCACTATGGTCGTATCTGTCCGATTGCAACGCCGGAAGGCCCGAACATCGGTCTTGTGGTGCACTTGGCTTCATACTCAAAAGTAAATGAATACGGATTTTTGGAGACCCCGTACTACGAAGTGAAGCACTCCGTCAAAATGGATGCCGATGCTGTCCTTGGTCGTATGATCGACGTGACGCTGAAAGACGGTAACAAAATTATCGTGAAAGAAGGTGACGTCATCGATACGAAACAGCTCGCATCCAAAGTGATCAGTGTGCTCAAACACGAGGGCAAGACGGAGGTTCCGGTTCGTGCATTTATCATCCGCAAAGAATTCTATGTTGATGCCGACCGTGAACGTCACCTCACGATCGTCGAAGCGAATAGCGCCATCAACGAAAAAGGCGAATTCTTAAACACTCGGGTTCACGCACGTAAACACGGTGAGCCGGTTTTGGCTCACGTCCGTGATGTGACGCACGTTGATATTTCTCCTAAGCAGATTTTGTCCGTCTCGACATCGCTCATTCCGTTCCTGGAGCATGACGATAACACTCGTGCCTCCATGGGAACCAACATGCAACGTCAGGCCGTTCCGCTTATTCGCCCAATGGCACCACTCGTCGGTACCGGTGTAGAAAGCATTGCCGCCCGCGCGTCCGGTCACGTTCTTCTGGCTTCTGATGACGGTGAAGTTCTGTCTGCTGATGCTCGTGAAATCGTTGTTCTGTATCACTCAGGCAAGAAAACCACGCATCTTCTGGATAACTACACTCGCAGTAACCAAGGTACGTGTCTGCACATGCGTCCGCGTGTTGAGACTGCTCAGAAAGTAAAAGCTGGCGACGTGCTTGCTGACGGATCATCCGTAGAAAGCGGTGAGCTCGCACTCGGCCAAAACTTGCTCGTCGCGTACATGCCATGGGGTGGCTACAACTTTGAGGACGCTATCATTATTTCGGATCGCGTTGTCGAGCAGGGTCATTTTGATTCGATTCACATCGAGTCTTACATCACCGATGTGCGCGACACAAAACTAGGTTCTGAAACTGTCACACGTGATATTCCAAACGTCGGTGAAGCTAAGCTCAAAGACCTTGATGCCGATGGCATCGTGCGTCTTGGTGCGACCGTTCATGAAGGTGATATTCTCGTTGGTAAAATTACACCAAAAGGTGAAACGGAACTGACGCCGGAAGAACGTATTTTGCAGGCTATCTTCGGTGACAAAGCCAAAGATGTGAAAGATAGCTCCCTCAGGCTCCCAGGTGGTGCCGGTGGTAAAGTCGTCGACGTTCATATTTTCGACCGCGCAGAAGGGGATGAACTTCCAACGGGTGTCATCAAGCAGATCAAAGTCTTCGTAGCACAGACTCGCAAGATCCAAGTGGGTGACAAGATGGCCGGCCGCCACGGAAACAAAGGTGTGGTCGCGCGCATTGTCGCCAAGGAAGACATGCCGTTCCTTGCGGATGGCAGATACGTCGATATTATTTTGAACCCACTCGGAGTTAGCTCCCGTATGAACATCGGACAAGTCTTAGAAACTCACCTCGGTTGGGCATGTCAGGTTCTTGGTCTCAAGATGGCAACGCCAGCTCTGAACGGAATCTCAACGAACCAGATCATCGAATTCCTGAAACTTGCAGAACTTCCTGAGACCGGCAAAGTCCAGCTCATGGACGGCCGCACTGGAGAATCCTTCAACCAGCTGACGACGGTCGGATACGTGTACATGCTGAAACTTCTGCACCTTGTGGAAGATAAGATCCACGCTCGCTCCGTCGGTCCGTACTCACTCGTCACCCAGCAGCCGCTGGGAGGTAAGGCACAGCACGGAGGTCAGCGTTTCGGAGAAATGGAAGTCTGGGCTCTGGAAGCATACGGCGCCGCGCACGTGCTCCAGGAAATGCTTACGATCAAGTCCGATGACGTTGTTGGCCGCAGCAAGGCGTATGAATCTATCGTCAAAGGCGAGCCGATCAAAAAGCCTTCCACGCCAGAATCCTTCAACGTTCTCGTAAAAGAATTGCAGGCTCTGTGTCTGAAAGTTGATCTTCTCAAATTCTCGGACGAAGTTCCGGCTGAAGCTCCTGTCGTCAAACTGGAGGAAGGCGAAGCTGAAGTCGTGAAACTCAAGACACGTTTCGATGAAGAAGTAGAAAATGAAGATCTCATTCCTTCGACGGATAAAATCTCTGACCTTGATCTTGAAGAAGAGGATCCAGATGCGGTGAAGAAAGGCATCGAAGAAGGTGAGATCGACGCTGAAGAAGGCGGCGCAACACAGAAGACAGAGATGAAAGAAGCAGTCGAGAATGACGACGATGAAGTCGCTTCTACGAAGAAAGAGTAATTGTCTCAGACTCAGGAAGAAGGCGCCGCACGGGCGCCTTTTTCTGAAGCAGAAAAAGTAGACGCGCCCCCCCCGATGCGGCTGCTTTATGCTTGTTCAGTCCGCAGTAGATAATAATAAACGGTTACCGTAATTCCCTGATCGGTTCCGATTTTCCATGTTGCATAAGTAGAGTAAACAGCTTCTTCATTCGCAAATCAATTTCTTGTCTTAGAACAAGCGGACTGAGTGCCTCATGCTCCTGCTTCA
>CALRGQ010000029.1 GCA_943357915.1 Candidatus Peribacteria bacterium | reverse complement strand
CGAAGGTTTTGGGTAACCTTTTCATTTATCTACAGCGAGATCTGGCGGAGAAACGCTATCTATGCTATCATAGAATGATTATTTCATGTCACTCCATCGATCCCACTCTTGGCTGAAAGGAATACTGAACGGCACTGCCGTTGTGTCATGCTTCTTCATTGTTCCGAAAGCCCTCGCTCAGGTGTACGGCGGATGCGGACTTTTATGCGGTATCAGGAATGCAGGCGGCATCACTGATCTTGCGCAAACCACAAACATTACTGATCTGATTCTCATGATCGTCACATTCGTCTTGGATATCACTCTGCTCTTGGCCGTCGTAGCAATTATCATCGCAGGCTTGTATCTCATTACAAGCAACGGCGATGAAGGGCAGAAAGACAAGGCAAAGAAAATTATTTTCTATGCCATTATTGGTCTCATCCTCATCTTGTTCTCACGTGTAATTGTTCTACTTGTTAACAGCATCTTCTCATAAACATGGCTATAGGTCTTATTGCAAAACGGCTCTCTATCCTAATGCTGGTACCTATTGTCGGTTTTTCTGCCACGATCGGACTTAACAATTCCAGTGCAGCAGAAACAAACACTATTCGGGTAGAAGCCGGAGAAACACTGGAGATCGGCACTGAGACACTTTCCGCTCAATCTGAATTTAGCTGGATACTGACAAAAGATCGTAAGTTTCAGAGCGCACAGCGCAATCGTTTCTTCCAGACACGACTCGCAGAACCTGGTACCTACGTACTCGACGTCAGTGTGCAAGATCCCATCACAAGCCAAAACGGCTACCGAGCATTTACTCTTGTCGTGATAGAACCAACCGGTACTGCGCCCCTCGTTTCCGGAGACAAAACAAAACCGCTTTCAGCCGTACTTCGCACAGATGCGCCGACATTGAACGGGATTGCATATGTGTCACCGGAAGGCGGCATGATCAAAATAGATCCTTCGGGTTCTGATGGCGCAATTTCCTCGTACCACATTGACCTTGATACATCTGTCGATACAGACGGAGACGGAAATCCTGCAAATGATATTGATAACCTCGCAACACTGTCCGAAAAATCAGGAACGCCACTCTATGTCTTCATGTTACCAAAAGCCTCTGAACGCAGAGTGAAACTGACGACCACGGACCTTGGTGCGGTCGAACCAAAAACAGTAGAACTACCGATTCTCTTCGCTCCATCCCCCTTAGGCACGTCTTCTGCTCCCGCAAATGCAGACCCAAATAGTCCGATACTTTTTGAGCGTGAAGGTGCCACCGTGCGGTATTCAGCCAACGTAAACTCCGCTCAATCTGCAGGCACAGAACTACTGTACGAATGGGACTTTGGAGACAAATCAAAGAGCCTCTTGTACGCGCCAGTCCACTCGTACGCGGTTGCAGGGACGTATACCGTCAGCCTCGTCGTTCGTAATATCTCTACCGCTGCCGTTGTCTACCAAGGAACGCAGACGGTCACGATCGACGGACTACCAGTGACACAGTCATCCTCAAGTACGGGAACCGTATCCTCGACATCTAGTTCTGTATCGTCGTCTGCAGCATCCGACGGAGGATCATCTGTATCATTCAAAGGCATTTTCACGGTCAGTATGATCATACTGTTCTTACTCGCACTTGCGGTAGGACTGTACGTTTTGTTTACATGGATAAAGCGAAAGACATCAACATCACTGCAGAAGACATTAGAAAAAATGGAAGGAAATATCGTGAACAAAGACACAAAAATAGATGCGGTCACTCCTGTGCCGATGAAACTGAAAAAAGAAGTTCCAAAGCCAACCGAAACGATTCCAGAACAAAACAAAATCACTGAGCGAGAAAAACCAAAACAGGATGTTAAAACTCAGGAAAGAACAGCTGAAACTCCTGCAAAAGCTGCCGGACCAGTGCCTGCGTGGCTTGCAAAAGCTTCCACGAAACCTGTTACTTCTACGACTGCGCCTTCCCCTACGCTAGCTCGACCGGTGTCTCCAGCTCCTACCCCCACTCCTGCACCGACGTCCGTACCGCTACCTTCTCCTTCTCCGGCCGAGAGCGGTCCTGTTCCCGCATGGCTCAAGCCAGCATCAGCTCCCGCCCCGGTCGCAGCTCCAGTTCCAATGCCAACGCCAGCGCCAGTTGCAGCACCTCTGCCGCAGCCAAAAGTTCCGGAGGCTCCAAAGCCCGAACCAAAACCAGAAGTGAAAGTAGCTCCAACTCCAGCTCCGGTTCCAACACCTATAGCGCAACCGAAAGTTCCAGAAGCTCCGAAACCACAACCGAAGCCAGAAGTAAAAACTGCTCCAGCTCTAGTCCCCGTTCCAGCACCTCAGGCGCCGCCAAAAGTTTCAGAAGCTCCTAATCCCCAACCAAAACCAGAAGTGAAATTAGCTCCAGTTTCTGCTCCTGCTTCTACACCTACTCCCGCACCAGAACCAAAAGTTCAGGAAGCTCCTAAGCTCGAGCCAAAATCAGAGACAATGCCCGTTGTCCCTACTTCTCCAAAACCAGCCCCTGTCTCTCAGCCGATTCTTCCGGCAACTCCAGCACCTCAGACACTGCCAATCAAAAATGATAGCGACCCGACGATCGCTATCATCCAAGCAGACAGTATTTCGAAGTAGTAACGATCAGAGATTAGCGCATCATGGGCATAGGATACGGGTACCCTGGCTGCACACTATTCTCAGTCGCCAGTTGCACTGAGCCTTGCTCCGAAAGAGTGGCTAGTCCATTTGATCTGAGAGACGCTTCTGAGACCGTAAAGAGATCACTATTGATCCGAACAATGCGGTCAATATCGAGACCTGTTTGGTCGTACCAATAGTCACCGGACTTCATGAAGTCATCAGCTTTATGATGTGTGATTTTGCCTTTGAGCGAGAAACCTGACTTCACATTGAAGTCATAGACGTACGCGCCTTGGAACACAGGTGCAGTATCTGCATCCCATTCGTTCACTTTAGGAGCCAGAGTCTTTTCGTAGACTGTTACGGGGACTGCAAGTAGCCCTCGTTCCTTATCAAACAGAAGAGCCTTATGATCGGATAGTAGCGGGCTCTCGGTGCCACGCGCGCCGATCACTTCTTTATGAATTTCTTTCGGGTTGGCGACATCCGTGACATCAAACAACGCAATCTTCATACCTAGAATAGCGGTGTAGTAGACCGCATCATCGGAATGAACTTTGTCTTTATCGATAGACTCATCGACTTCTTTTCCGAAACCAAGAATATGGTTTTCGTCTATCGGGTGAAGATAATTGCTGTAGCCAGGGATTTTGAGTTTGCCCAAAATCTTTGGATTTCTGGCATCCGTAAGATCGATGACAAAGAGCGGATCAACCTCTTTGAATGTCACCATGTAGGCACGGTTTCCCATGAACCGAACGGAATAGATGGATTCACCAGGAGCGATACCCGTGACCGAACCAAGGTTGGCCAGATCTTTATTCAGAACATACAAGTTATTAGTGGACTTTGTTGCTGCGTCGGTCCCGCCAGTCCACATCGGACTGATCGTCGTTGCGATGCGAAATGTGTCGCCATTTTCATCCATACTGAACTGATTCAGAATATGACCCGGGACTGATCCCTGAGCCTTGAACTCCGTTCCTGCTGGGGTATACGCGAAACGGTACACATTGGTTTTTTCCTCACTACTTCCATTGGCAGAATTCCAGTGATAGACCCAGTCCGGCGATGCGACGTACAAGTTCTGGAGAGAGGCATACACGTTTTGGCCGTTACCGAGTATCACCGTGCGACCAATCTCAGCCGTTGCTGAAAGTGGAATAGTGGCGACGACAAGATACTCAGGACGTGGAACGCGAGGCAGAATGGTGACGCGAGTACAATCGGTCACTGGAGCATCTTTGAGGCTTTTCGAAGAGTCATCAAACAGCGGCATGAGACCTTTGGCATTGGCCTCTTTTGTTTGCGCATATGGGCCATACCAACGCGGTTCGGAATTCAAGACCATCAGCATTTTGCCACCGACAAGTCGTGTCGAGAGTGCGTTGCCTTCAAAAGCTACCGTACGAATAAGTGTCGGAGATGCTTTTGTCGTGACATCAAAAATCTTGACAGCTGATTTCTGCACACCCCACATCGGAGGATAGATCATCATTTTGGCGCTGCTCGAATCTTCCATAAGCGGCATCGGCTGATTGCTCTGCGTCACCTGTCCTGTCACCGCCAATTTTGTTCCATCGATATACAGATCATTCGGCATGAACGCATCAAACGTGATGACTGAAACTACTTTCATATTCTTCGGATCACGAACATCGACAATGCGAACTTTATTGTCACGACGACTGACGACATACAAAAAGTTTCCGTCTGTTTTTACGCGGTCACCTTCATCCACGCCTTCTACCTGCACGTTGGTTTTCGAATAATCATCTGAACTACTATTCTGAGCTGTTTCCTTGGCAGCACCGTTCACCATCGGCGCACCAACCATAGTGTCCTCCATCATGCCTTTGTTGTAATACATGACGCTTCCGCCATAACCCACCTGTGAGTTTTCGGTAAACGCCTTGAGATCTGCGCAGGAGCCTGCGAGCTGTGGCTCATCTGATGATAGATTTGCCTTCACGTCAGGATATTTCACATTGAGATAGCCCTTCGTGGGCTGATCCATCTTGTTTTCAGACAGTCTCCACATCATCTCTGCCATCTCGCCACGCTTCAGTGGCGCATCCAACTGTGCAATCGTCGGAGGAATAGCTTTGGAACTTTCAAGTGCCCGAGCGTAGCCTTCGTACCACTCTGCAGAATCCTGAGAAATATCCTGCTTGTACGCGAGAGCGAGCATTTTGCTGGCCTCCACAAAGTTAATATCTTTTTCTGGTCCAAACATGCCATTCGGGTAACCGGCTACAATCCCCTCTTGTTTCGCCGCACAGACATATTTGGCAAACCATTGGTCTGCGACGTCTGGGAAACAGTTCTTACCATCGGGGGCTACACCTCCACGGCTCTCCAAAAGTATTTTGAGAAATTCTACCCGGATGATACCGCTTTTGGGCTGAAACGAACCGTCTGCATACCCTTCGATAACACCTTTTGACTCGAGATTTTTGATCGCAGCTTGGTACTGCGTACTGCCGGAAATATCCGAAAATGCCGCAAAACCGGTGGGCAGAAGTGACACCGTCAAAACAGTGGCAGCCAAGCCCGCAATCAGCTTTTTGGGTGAAGGTAGATTATGAAACATAAAAAATGAGGGGAAGTGACAGTATCTTATACGGATGTGGGTCGGAATAGTTACAGGGATTTATCCGACTCTAGATCAAAGACTTTTTTGTGCGTCAGTTTTTGTAAGAAAATTCTTCTTCGATACGACAGACCGTCTCAATCGCTTTTCCAAATTTTTCCGCGCACCTCCTGCAATATCACCACCAAACCTAGCATCCGCTTTCAATTTTGGGATTCCTTTTGAATCTTCATTCCGGTGGATTTCGGTCGTCGCACGTTCACCAAGCATATTGAAAATGAGCTCAAAGTCATCCATATGATCCCTAAGGTTCTCTCGCTTCAGACCTTTGAGTTTCTTGTACTCGCTCGGAGTGATACCAAACGTAGCTTTGGAAATTTCAGCAGTCAAGATTTCATAATCTCGATGATTCGCAGCACCGCGATTTTTCCACTCGTCAGTCAATTCTTCACGTATCGCAATACCACGCATGCGTTTCTCAATCCAATCATCGCTGTAGCCTTTGAGTTTGTAGAGCATTCGTGTCCGCTTGGTTGCGAGTTCCGGATTCTCAATCTCTTGCACGCGCTCGTAACCCACTTTTGCTAACCACCGCTTAAATGGCTCGGCCTTAGGAGAAGGAATGGACTGAATCATACGGAAGACCCCTTCAGTATTCGCACAGTCAGTTCCACGCATTTTGCCGTCTGAAGCCTCCAACTTCAACTGTCGACACATTGTCGATAGTTCAAAACCATCCTCATCCTGCACACGCACTTTCATCCTGTACCAATAATCATTAGGATCTTGACTGTCGGTTAGAGCGGCAACAACATCGATCACAGAAAACCACCACTCGCCACTCTGGAGCGTCTTACGAATTTCTTTGCCTTTAAATAGTGCGATAGTGGTCGTCGTTTGCATGCAAGCAATAAAGTATAGAGGAAGTGTACCTTTGTACACCTTTATGTCAACCGAAACCAAGGCACAATCTTGCCGCAAAACCGGTAGGCAAAAGTGACACTATCTTATACGAATGAGAGTGAATTTGGTTACAGCGTGATCATGACAGGATGATAGTTTTGCCTATTCAGAATGTGTCATGAAAGATATTGTACATCTAATGCTCTTCCCCGCTCTTGTATGAAATATGTTCCATTCATAATAAAGTTGATCGTATCTATTTTTATCATTATTGGCTCGTTATGTTTATTCCTTGTTTGTCTTGCATTCGTTGCGCGAGGTGGTCTGGATGGGACGGGCGAATCATGGTACTTCTTGCCTGTGACACCAGTGCCATTGGTCATTGGCTTATGGATACTCTTCCGTTATTGGCTTCCTTCGAAACATGCAATCGAAAATAGAGAAATGGAAATCCACTCTAACACCGTTTCTGTCGTTATTCGCAAAATCATACTCAACATTTTTCGCATTGTCGGCGTAGGAATTCTGTTATTTGCTATTATACGTCTCGTCTTATACCGGTAGTGTCCACACAGCTTTTTTTGAGATTGTAGAACGTATTTCATAGCCCAAACTTAGGCTCAGCATTGTCGCAAAGACGGTTAGAGAGATCGACGGGACTTGCTTCGGCTCGCTGATGCTCGCTCAGCACAGGCTTCTCGTCTGGGCTGCAATAGAAAGTATTGAGTGAGAGTGTATTTCTGGGGCGATCGACGGGACTCGAACCCGCGACCCTCTGGACCACAACCAGATGCTCTAACCAAGCTGAGCTACGATCGCCATATGTGCGGTGATGTGAAGCTAGGACAAAGCTGCCTAGTGGATAGCTACGGAATTTTAGAGGAAGCACCCAAACGTGCCAATCCCTTATCGATACACATCATGATCGCCAACCGCAAGCAATACAACGGAATGCTTTCCTTCGAATCTGAAGACGATTCGGATGTAATAATTCACAGAAAAGCTCCACCGTCCTTTCAATTCACCTTTCAGATTGTGCGTTCGCAACGTTGGATTTTTGGGATTGTCACGGAAAAGTGCGATACGCTCTGCTATCTCTTGCTGCAATCCAACAGGCAGCTTTTTAAAGCTACGCAGAAATGCCGGCTTGTAGCGAATTTCCAACATGTATCAGCAGATACGCTTTACAAGATCATCAAGATCACCAGCAAGCGATGGCTCCTTCTCGGCATCAAGAACGCGTTGGACCGCCTGATCTTCCGAAAACTTCTTCAATGCCTTTCGCATGGCATCGGCTTTATTCACAGCAAGGCCATCACGCACAAGCTGATCAAGAATTTTTAGTAATTCGGCTGAGAGGGGGACAGAGATGGTCGTCATAAGAGTATATGATAAGATAATATGATATTATCATACATTGCTCGTGTGTAACTTTCAAGCAGAAAAACAGGCAATGCATGCAAGGAATATCAGAAACAGGGGCTTTCGCAGCCTTTGGTTCAGTGATAGACTGATTCTCATGGCCGAGCTTAAATACCGTTCACCGAAGGGCGTACACGATGTACTCCCTGCCGATCACCAGTACATGACGTACATAAAGAAGGCCGTGCGTCACCGTGCTCGCCAGGCCGGTTATAAGCGTATTGATCCACCGATCTTTGAGGAACGTGCTCTCTTTGAACGCGGCATCGGTTCACACACTGACATTGTCGAAAAGGAACTCTTTCAGGTCGGACGCAAGGCCGATCTTATGAACAGTGAGAAACTCGATAAAGAATACGCACTACGACCCGAGATCACCGCCGGCATCTGCCGAAGCTTTATCGAACACGGTATGCAGGAGCTTCCGCAGCCAGTTGAGCTGTATGCCATCGGTCCATGCTTCCGTTATGACCGACCGCAGAAAGGCCGTTACCGTCAGTTTCATCAATTTGATTTTGAGATTATCGGACTCTCTGATCCGTCCATCGATGCGCAGCTGATCAATGTCGTCGTGAAAATTTTTAGTGACCTCAAGATCCTGAGTCGCCTCACGATGCAGATCAATAACATTGGCGGGCCTGATGACCGGAAAAACTATGTCAATGCATTAAAGGACTACTTCACAGGTAAAGAACGCAATCTACCGGAACAGGACCGCGAGCGACTCAAACATAATCCGCTGCGGCTTCTGGATTCCAAAGAAGAAGATACTCAGATTCTCATAAAATCGGCTCCCAAGATGGATCAGTTCATCAATGAAGTCAGCAAGAAATATCACGCGACGCTCTTAGAATATCTCACCGAACTCGGGATTCCATACGTCGAAAATTCGGGTCTCGTCCGTGGCTTGGATTATTACAATCAGACAGTTTTTGAATTCTGGGATAGTTCCACAGGGGCTCAAAATGCTGTGGGGGGAGGAGGCCGATATGACCACTTGATCGAGCAGCTTGGCGGCAAATCAACCCCAGGAGTGGGCTTTGCGGGTGGCATAGAGCGTATCATGTGGCACATGCAGGAAGCAGGCGTTATCGCTCCTAATAAAGACCAAGTGGATGTTTTCGTCGCACAGCTGGGACCGGAAGCTAAGAAAAAATGCTTGCCACTTGTCTCAGCACTGAGAGACCTCGGCGTCCACACGGTGGGTGCGCTTGGTGAAGCAAGCCTCAAAAGCCAAATGCGGCTGGCTGACCGTTTCCAGGCGAAGTACTGTTTGCTCCTTGGACAAATGGAAGTGAAAGAAGGCACCATCATTCTGAAAGATATGACAGCTGGAAAACAGAAGCAGATTCCGTTTGATAAAGCGGTTTCTGAAGTGATCAAGGCACTGGGCAAGAGCAAGCTAGATACCTACTCGATCACGGATAAGCTAGGAGCTTTTGCAGATCCGGGAGAGGGCTAAATTTGCAACAACAACATCACACTGAGCACCCACCACTCAATAGCAGTCATACAAAACGCCAAAGCACAAAACCAGATCCACTTATCCAGAAACTTTTTCTCTTTGACTGCCCGGAAATATTTCCAGCTGCAATAACCGGTCAAGAGTGGCCAAACGATAACGATGACAACCGCAAATGGCGTACTGATCTCGATCATGGGCAGAGAAAGAAAAACCTAATTAATTGCAGCACAGCCCAGATTAGTGAGCCAGCAACTTGCAAGAAAAGCGGCAAATAAGATCCATTCAATGGCCGCAATCACACAAAGCACAATCAAGGAATAAATTATCGCCTGCCCCCATTCCCGCAGCATATATTTCTTAAATGCTTTTACAGAAAATACTCCGAGTGCTGTCATCCAAAAAAGTACAATTGCCAAAGGTATTAATCCATAAAGTCGCTCCAAAAAAGTCATATTTTGCGCGGAAGCAAAAACTAAATATCAAGATTTTTGACACCTTTAGCATGTGTTTGGATGAACTTCTTACGCGGCGCGACGTCTGCACCCATAAGAGTCGTGAAGATAGCATCTGCGGCCTCAGCATCTTCCAATGTCACACGGAGCATGACGCGCTTGGTCGGATCCATCGTCGTATCCCACAGCTGATCCGGGTTCATTTCACCGAGACCTTTATAGCGCTGAATACTAACTTTCTTTTTCTTTTTCTCAGGAACGAGCATTTCTATTTTGGCGCCTTTTTTAGCCTTAGGCTCCTCTACTTCGTCTTCGGTCACTTCATCGGCGATGTCCTCTTCCGACGTCTCCAGTTCTTTTGCTTCTACTCCCCATTCCTTGAGTGTCTCATCGCGCTCTTTCTCGTTAAATGCATAACGTGACTCTTTGCCCATCGTGAGCTTGAAAAGCGGTGACTGAGCGATGTACAGGTGACCGGTTTCGATCAGTTCACGGAAATAGCGGAAGTACAACGTCAGAATAAGAGTTCTGATGTGTGCACCGTCGACGTCGGCATCAGTCATGATCACAATACGGTCATAACGCAGTTTGGTCATGTCTTTCACTTCACCGATCCCAACGCCCATCGCAATAATCAAAGATTTCACTTCGTTATTCGCGAGCATTTTATCAAGCCGAGATTGCTCAACGTTCAGGATTTTTCCTTTGATCGGCAAAATTGCCTGAAACTCACGGTTACGGCCTTGCTTTGCAGAGCCTCCGGCTGAGTCACCCTCGACGATGAACAGTTCGCATTCGCTTGGATCTTTCGAACTGCAGTCGGCAAGCTTTCCAGGCAGCGTCATGCCTTCCAGTGCACCTTTACGGATCACAGCATCACGAGCGGCACGAGCAGCCATGCGAGCACGAGCGGCAAGCAAACATTTGCTGACAACTTCACGCGCATCACCGGGATGCTCTTCCATAAATTCAGCCAACTTTTCATTCACGACAGTTTCGACTGCTGCTTTCATCTCAGCATTGCCGAGCTTGCTCTTAGTCTGACCTTCAAACTGCGGATCTTTCAGACGCACAGAGATGACGGCAGCCAAACCTTCACGCACGTCATCTGCGGTGAGGTTTTCATCTTTCTCTTTCAAAATTCCTTCCTTGCGAGCATAAGCGTTGATCGTACGCGTCAACGCGGCCTTGAAGCCGGTGAGGTGCGTACCGCCTTCGGTCGTATGAATATTATTGGCAAACGTAATCGTCTGATCCTGAAACGTTTGGCTGTACTGGAGTGCAACTTCCACAAAACCGCCCTCTTCCTCTTTCTCAAACCAAATAACATCACCAATCCCCTGCTTGTCCTGATTCAGGTGACGAACGTACGCACTGACGCCGCCCTCAAAGTGAAAACGGTACAGCCGGGGAAGATTTTGATCTTCTTCTGGACGCTTCTGCCGTTCGTCCATCACGGAAATCGTAATACCACGCGTGAGGTACGCCTGCTGCCTAAAGTGTGCGAGCAGCGTACTCAGGCTCATGACGAGCGTATCGAAAATCTGCTTATCGGGTATGAACTTAATGAGCGTGCCATGCTCTTTCTCGGTCTTGCCGATCGGCTTTACGTCAGCCTTCGGCTTGCCGCGCTCGTATTCTTGCATGTAAATCTTTCCGTCGCGGAATACTTCGGCACGCATGTAACTCGAAAGCGCGTTCACAACGGATGAACCAACACCGTGCAAACCTCCGGATACTTTATAACCGGAATCATCGCCACCAAATTTTCCTCCAGCGTGCAGAACTGTGAGTACTGTCTCGAGTGCTGACTTCTTGGTCTTGGGATGAATATCGACTGGAATACCGCGGCCGTTATCTTCAACACTTACCGATCCGTCGTCACCCAAAAGAACAGTCACATGATTCGCATGACCCGCCATCGCTTCATCGATCGAGTTATCAACAATTTCGTACACGCAGTGATGCAGTCCACGCTGATCCGTAGAACCGATGTACATACCCGGACGCTTACGCACGGGCTCCAATCCCTCCAAGACTTGGATTTTCGCGGCGTCGTATGTGGATGCTTTTTCAGTGGCCATAAATCCCATGCAGTGTAGAGAGAAGGAGTGATGGAATCAATGCTGATTGTGCGTCACGTGCGGCCTTTTCTCTTGTGAACTCCAATCCCCTCCCCTACAATCTGCGAACTATGACTACTCCCTCATCCCAAACCGGCGGAACGTTTTCGGACAGTGAAGAAGTTCTGATCACCAAAGAAGGCCTCAAGAAACTGAAAGACGAACTTGAGTTTCTGAAAACCACAAAACGGGTAGAGATCGCTGCGCGCCTCAAGGAAGCAATCTCGTACGGAGATCTGTCTGAGAATGCCGAGTACGAAGAAGCCAAGAACGAGCAAGCATTCGTAGAAGGACGCATTTTAGAGCTTGAGAAACAGTCCAAGAATGCGCGCATCATCACCGAACACGCTCCATCAGACAAAGCTGCTAAGGGAAGTGCTATCGACATTGGTTCCATCGTCACTGTCAGAAACAAGACTGATAATGATGAGCCTGAGACGTACACAATCGTCGGATCCATGGAAGCTGACCCTATTGAGCACAAGATCAGTAACGAATCGCCGATTGGCAGAGCATTGCTTGGACGCGAGAAAGGTGACGTCGTGGATGTGATCGCTCCGGCTGGCAAGTTCAAGTATGAGGTCGTGAAGGTTGCGTAAGAAAAAGTGATTAGTGGTTAGTAAGTAGTGGTTCGTGATATTGTTGAATCTGAACCAAGGTACTAGCCACTAACTTCTAATCACTAGCCACTCGTATGGCCGATCAAGCCCAACCACCAACCTCAACTCTCGTTATCCCGCCTGACGTTCAGGAGAAATTTGGACCTATTCTTGCATTGATTCAGGGTTCGGAAAGTATGAATAATGAGGAACGTCAGTATTGGATCAACATTTTGCCGATCATGACCCACGAGCAGCTCAAAAATTTGGAGGACATTCTGACGAGTGAAAAAAAACAGCTAGCTGCCATCGATGCGAAATATTCCAAAGATAATACCCAAGCGGCAAATGGTACTTCTGCTGAGTCTATGGAAGAGAAAATAAAGAGCCGAAAAGAAAAGAGGAGGCAATCCGAACAAGAAGATCTTCAACAAGAGCAGTCGAAAGAAGAAGATATTCTCTCTCAGATACAGTCATTGTAGTCATCAGTTACTTTTACTTTTGACTTGTGACTTATGACTTATGACTTTATTTACCTGCACATCAACATCGCCCTCTCCGTCAGTGCAATAATCTCGCCCTGTTTTTCCGCAGTGTAATGATATCCGCCAGTTTTCAGTGCCAAATCTGCCTCGGTTGCAAAGTCTACAAGCTGTCTGATTCGCACTGCATCCAAAGATTTTGCGAGCGGTATCAGGCCACGGACGACGAAGAAGTGGATTCCGACCGCACTCGCAATACTTTTGTCATCACGTAAGCCTTCCTGCAATGCCGCCCAAACGAGTGTGACATTCTTGATCATGTTTAAGAGGATGCTCCACAGGCCGTACGGATCTTCACCGCGCTCGAGGCGGTTTGAAAGAAACAGTAGGGCATCATCAATGCGCTTGCTCCCGATGAGATCCGTCAGTTTCCAGACCACTTGCTCACCGGAAGGAACGGCGAGGATGTCTATATGGGCAGGTTCGATCCTACCCCCTGGTGCGAAAAGTACCAGTTTCTTGAGTTCAGACTCCAGTGTCCATTGATCACTTCCTACAACCTGGAGAAGCAAAGCAAACGATTTTTCATCAATGGAGCCTCCTTCTGCTTGTACAAGCGCTGATGCCCACGATCCGAGTGCGCGCGGCGAGAGCGGCACAAACTCTTTCATCTCCGCAATCTGGGTGAGAGCTTTCACGGCACCAAGGCGCTTATCCGGTTTTGAATCAACAAAAGCTACGATGACCTGTGGATGAACATTGTCGGCAATCGTCTTGATATCTTCTTTCTCGACTTTCGGGATACCGCGAATCAGTACAAGACGCTTTTCAGCAATAAATGGCATGGCCGAGACGGCATCCAGAATGTCTGAGAGACTTGCTTCTTTGGCATACAGCATCAGAAAATTTTCACTGCCGTGCTTTTCGCAAAATCCTCGCTTCCAACGAGAAACCTCCTTCTCCAGAGCGTAGTCGTTTTCGCCGGTGAAGAAGTGTAAAGCAGAATTCATCAAAGAAAAAAGTAATAAGAAGTAGTCAAATTCTATTCTTACTACGTACTTCTTACTACGAGAACCACTGCAAAACCCATTTAACCTGCAGCCGCGATTCGCAAATCGTGGTTTCGGAGCCACGGTCTAGCGGTTTGAGAACCGCTACTGCGAAATTATAAGATCACATTCTATAATTCCGTCAATGGCTCACGGTGGAGCAAAAACCATATTTTCGCTATACTGAATGGAAATGAAGCACCGATATTCAATCTTCGGCAAAAAGTCACTCAAGACGATGATGATCGTACTCGCGAGTGTTACCGCTGCTTTTTTGGTCGGCATTCAGACTGCCGGTGACTTTCGGTCCGTTGCGACCATTCAGGCCGATGGCACGGATACACCAGGAGACTTTAATAGCAATGGACACTTGGACATACAGGACGCGCGCATCGCACTTGAGCTTGCAAGTGGCTACCGCTCACCCACTCCTCAGGAATTATCAGCAGATCCAGATCGTGATTTTTCGATAACCACGCAAGATGTATTTTCGATCCTCGAGCGCCTTGAACGTGCGCCATCGACGCCAAAAGTGAATCTGTAATAAAAAAGCAGTACAAACAAATACCCAATGCCTCTTCGTCTTCGTACATTCACGGCAGTCATAGTCTCGCTTTCGAGCATTGTGTCGACTGTACCGACTGTATTTGCCGCAGGATCGATGACATTGCTTCTGGTGCCACACTGCACAGAACAGACCGGTTGCCCTGAATACGCAGTCTCGGATGCAACGCATATCACAACAGATCAGCTAGCAGCTGGTGACATTATCGATCTTGATGTGCTCGTCCGCGGAGGTGACTACGCAAGCGTGCGATCCGTGAAGTCGTGGATCACATATAATGCAAAAGTTCTGGAAGCACGTAGCGTGGAAATTACTGCTGCTCTCCCGTCCCCGACCCCTGGTGAACAGACTATAGACCAATCACAAGGTCTCATAAAAATTGGTGGCAGTACTCCGAGTGGATTTTCGTCCACGGATACGCGCATTGCTCGAGTCACATTCCGCGTTCTTGAAACTTCATCTGATACCGAACTCGCATTCGATGGATTCAATATCGCTGGAAACGGACATACTGCCGTCAACGGCGCACGACAAGACAATGATGCCACAGACGAAGGCGGACTACCCCCTGCTCCATGCTTTGATACTATCTTCGGATGTGGGAGTACCACTGCTGCATTACTGTCTGCCGAACCAGCAAAACTCACCGTGAAACTGACGAACGGCCAAAGCGCATCATTAGCATCAAGCGTGTCATCTGTGTCATCTGTTTCGTCCGTGTCTTCTGTAGCCACCATCAGTTCAAGTACCTCATCTTCTCTGACCGGCCAAGGCAGTAGCTTCGGGCTTCTGCAAGTACAGGATGTCCGCGTGACATCAAAAGACAATGTGATTTTCCTTAGCTGGCAGGCACTCAAAAGCTCTGAGTTGGCAGGATACAACGTCTATTATGGAACGATCAGCGGTCAGTACATTCAGCGCCGCAGTTTGCCGACATCGTCCACGAGTCTTGTTCTCCGAGATCTGGAACCAGGTGTGACATACTTTCTCGCAGTTCGTGCTGTGAGCGCCCAAGAACAAGAAAGCGTTTTCAGTCAGGAAGTCTCGGTCACCGTTGGTCAGCCAGAAACTGCAAGCTCTCCTATGACGACACTACCTCCGAATTCCGGAGCCGTTTCCGGCAACCCGATCGACACTCGTGGCGGTACAACGATCAATGGCGAAACAGGACCAATGAGCATGTTCATGTGGGTTTTGTTCGGTTCAGCGTTCATCGGTACCGGATTTGCATTCCGCCGCCAACTCGCCCTCTCTACACATGCTTGATGATAAAACCATCACCGGCTGGAATGCAACGGACCAAGACCCACCGGTTCCCGCAGAGGCAGCAGCAATACTTGCTGTTCATCGCGGCATACTCCATCCTCAATCTGAGTCACCTCAAAACAGTACGGCAGGTACACGAATGGCAGCATTCCTCGGCGTTTCTCTGGTGTTCCTTTCCATGACATTCACCCTTGGAATCGGTACGCTGTTAGGTGACATAACGGGTGGAAATGCCGGAACCACAGTAGAGATCACCGCAGAGGGATATTTCTCGCCGAATGCCATCACACTGAACACCGGTGACACGTTCACACTCACAAATAAAAACGCAGATCCACAAGTCATTAAGTCTACAGATGAACGAGAGCTCTTCCCTGTGCAGGTTCTCTTTAACACAGACTTTGTGTTCATTGTTCCGTCAGACGCAAGCGGTACTTTCACTTACTTCTCAGAAACTCTGCCGGATGACAAAACTCTGACGATCACTATCACTGGCGCCGCTCCAGTATCTCCAGCAGAGGAATCACTGGAAATTCCACTACCGTTTGATGACATTCCCACTGCTTCAGTATCGTCATCCATTCCGTCAATCTCCGTCGAAAAAACCGAACACTCCGGAGAAACAGCAACGATCAGCCTTGCCGGAAACGCTGGAATATCATCATCGGAAGCTTCTGTACCTGTTACGGGATCAAAGATCCCAACAAATCCTTACACTGTCGGAAGTAGCTACCAAAGAGACACAATAGCCGCAGCGGTGAAAACCCAGAACTTGCACAGCGGAGCACCACTCGACCAGCTGGTTCAACATAAGCCGAGGACCGTGACACAGACCGGACCAGAAGGCGCACTCATGCTGCTTCTACCTGCATTCATCGGGGTTGCATTGCTATACCGCAAGCTCACTATCGCATAACACAAGAGAGACGCACTGATGCACGCCTCTCTGATATTTCTTAGATCACTCATTACATTTGAGCATCACTCTTCTCTGCGTCTGACTCGGCTGCTGGAAGGCTGACCTTGCACGTCTTTGCATCGGTCTTGAATGTTTTCCAAGCGGTATTGTGCGCTGTTTTCAATGTCATCGCTGTTGTCTTCATGGAAGTTTTAAACGCGGTGTGAGCAGCTTTGATGGCGGCCTCGCGCGTCTTCATGCCAGCCTGACCCCAAGCAGAGTTCAAATCAACTGCGCGAGTTGTCATGGCAGAAATTCTGGCCGTGAAGCTCGCATTAACCGCAACCAAGAGAGCCGCTTCGCGCTTCGCAACACCGGCCTGTACGCATGCGATGTCGACACTCTTCTTTTCTGTATTCATTCTCGGTTCCATCCCTTTTTCTTTCTTTGCTTCTTTCTTGGCTTCCTTATGTGCTTCCATCATTCCATTGCTCCTCTGATTGACGCGCATTTTTTGTTTCATCATCAACGGCGAATCAGCGGACTTAGACATACTGGAAGACGCTTGATCCGATGCGCTGGAACTGGAGACAGATGATGACGAGCTGGAACTAGAGACAGATGATGAACTTGAGCTGGTACTCGAACTTGAAGAACTCTCCTCAGCAAATGCCGGAAGGGCGACAGCCAACGAAAGAGCAGCAGCCATACTTGTAGCGACAAACTTATTCATAGACGTGTTTGGGTAAGGAAGTAGTGAAAAGAACTGTATACTAAATTTGATCAAGGTTCTTGTGAGTCTTGTTGACACCAGATTCGGAACGTTGCTGATTGGTTTTTTGTTGGATTTTCATTTTGCGAGGCATACAACTAGAAGAGCCTAAGATTTTTTGTTGTTCGGAGTAAGATAGAAGCCATGTTATTCCTCTATCTCGATGAAAGCGGCGATCTTGGCTTTGATTTCGTTAATAAGAAACCATCAAAGTTTTTCACGATCACCGTCCTTGCCGTTCGGGGAAGAGAAAATAACCGAAAATTGCTCAAGGCTGTTCGTAAGACGCTTACGCGGAAGCTGAATCGCAGTCATTCGAAACTCCGCCACGTTCAAGAGCTCAAAGGTATAGGGACGACTCTTCCTATCAAACAATACTTCCTCCAGCAGGTGGAAGGGATTGGCTGCAAGGTCTACGCCATCACCATTGATAAACAACAGGTTGTGACTGCTCTCGAACGCTTCGGTGAGCGAGACCGTCTCTACGGGCATCTCGCGCAGAAACTGGTGAGTAGGCTACCGCTTGAAGATGTCCATGAGCAGGTGCTCCTCTATCTGGATCGATCCTTATCTCATGAATCCAGAAACACACTCAATAAGGCACTTCTCTATGACCTGCAAAGTCGACTCTCACCTAACGTGCGTATCATGATCCAGCACGTCGATTCCCAAGCGTATACTGGCATTCAAGCAGCCGATCTGTTCTGCTGGGGTATTTTCCGTACGTACGAGACCAACGACAAACATTGGAAGCAGTGTTTTGCTCACTTCATTGCTGTTGATGAGTTGTTTCGCTTATAGACAGACATGCAAGCCCTCCGCTCTTGTGACGCTCCCGCTGTGTTAACCACCAGATGGAAGTGAACACGGAAGACAGAACGGAGTGGTCTTACTGCATACATATCATAGCGAAATAATGGTGTTTTTGTCCATAGAAAAGGATAGTCATAGTCCATGGTGTGCCGGGAAGGGTTCCCTTCGGTTCGTCCGCTGTGGCGGACTCACTCTGGGTAAACTTCTCATCCTTTGCGTCATCATACGCACTAAATAGTTCATGTTGTTTTTAATTGTGGGCCGGGAA
>CALRGQ010000028.1 GCA_943357915.1 Candidatus Peribacteria bacterium | reverse complement strand
TGTCACTCTTTGCCGAAAGCCACTGCTTCAAATGCTCTTGAAATATGCTTTTTTTGGTTGCCATAGTCATAGGGCAACACGGTAACCGAATTAGTATCTACCCGAAGGTTTTGGGTAACCTTTTCATTTATCTACAGCGTACTATGTCGAATTATATAAATTTGTGCTATAATCATAAGATGGATAGAAAAAAATTCCATATCGATAATGAATCGCCTGAGGCAAGAGAAAATGGACATAATTCGACGAATGATTGGTTGGAAAAATTAGGAATTAACAAAATGTCAGTAGAAGATAAAATCTATTTCATAAAAAACACTGATTTTAAAAAATTCCTTGATCTAATTTCAGTCTTGAATGGAAAGCTTGCAAATATAGATAAGATTCAACGATGGTCAGGTAAGTCCTGTAAAAAAGTTGTAATAAGCTCTCTAGCGGGCAACAGTAGTCCTGTCTATGAACCTCCAGATGATGTTCTTGTTCGCTTAGAATGTATCTATGAAAAAATGAGAAAAGAAATCAATACATCAAATTATAGACAATCTGCAATGCTCCTACATCATGCTATTACCTTCTCTCATTTATTTGGGAATGCTAATGGCCGCACTGCTCGAAAGATCTATTATTTACTTACGTCATCTGAAAATGTGGAAAGGCATAATAATGTTGAAAGTAGGCCTACATCTCTAGATGCCGTTCTACATGCTTTGGAAGAAATATCATTGGAAAATATCCTTACAAGAAATGGGGTAGGTACTGCAGATAATTGGCATCAATTTAGAGTAACTAAAAAAGGGCAATCTATTGGTTTAAGTGATCACTTGAAATATCTTGCAGCAAGACGTGTGTTAGTAAAAAATGGCGAATTTAAGCAACAAGAAATTATTGATCTCTCAACATTTAACACAGCAGAGTCTAGCGATTTTAATGTGGAATATGAGACATTACGAGGAGAATGGTTTGATGAAATAATGAAAGAGACAGTAAAAAGTATATCGGGAATATAGAGATGTTTCTAAGAAGAGAATTTAAACCTGAACAGTGATTATGTTTGGTAGATCACCGCAGCATCTATCAGCTGGCAGGTACAACACTCTACAACCCCAGCAGCACCGCGGCGATCCACGGAAACGCAACGGTGACATCAGACTGAATGATCTGGTAATAGCTCTTGGTACTGAGATTGTCCCATGTGATCTTCTCTTTGCCGCCGGCGCCGGAGTAGGAACCGTAGGAAATTCTACATTATCAATGCATGATCGTAGCTCTAGCAGAAACCGATCGACTAATGGAAAAGATCGATACAGTGATAGCGGAGAGCGGCGGCTGGCCGATGAAGTAGCAAGTCAATTTGCTTGCCTTGTCATTCGACGTGCATAAAATACGAACATGTCTTCTAAGCAATCAACGCACCATCGGCAGGCTCCTCGCTCCGCAAATTCAACAAAAGGAATGGGGCTGTTTGCGCCCATAGATACGCGTCCCGTGCGTGTTGTTCGCACACCCGCTCAGAAGGCAGCTTTGAGGCAACTTTTCGGTATTCATGACTAAAGACGCACTTCTTGCTGTGCATGGAAAAAGGATTCTCCTTGATACAAATATCATCATGAAAATTGAGGATAGTACGAAAGATGTACGCGAGACGCTGCTTCAATTTGCGTCGACGAATGATGTTTGCATCTGCGATACTGTTCTGTATGAACTACTAAGAAACTTAAATGCAAAACGATTCCGTGAACGACACAATCTCATCCGTAAAGCGGGCTTAAACTGTATTTCAGAAGGAACCCAAGCTGTGCAAGCCATGTTTGAGCGTATCAGTTGGCTCTACCTTTCCCTGCTCAATAAAGAACCAACCAACTTCCTTCACCGACAACAGAATGACCTCTGGATTATCGCCGCAGGACTGGCAAATGGTGTTCGCCACTTTCTCACCACGGATAAAAGCTCTGATTTTCTTCCAGCAGTTTTCCAGACCCAAATATTCGCATTAGATGGTAAGCAGAAATTATGTCTTCATACATTCAACAATGCAGCAGCAACCAAAGCGTGGGCAAAGCTCTCGGCAGAAGAAGCTTGTACCATCAAATTGTCGAGAAACTATCTGGAAGAAATCAGGAAACAAAGTCTATCACTGCAAAATAGTTACAAAGTGTGACATCTACAACCCCAGCAGCACCGCCGCTATCCACGGAAACGCCACGGTCACATCAGACTGAATGATCTGGTAATAGCTCTTGGTACTGAGCTTGTCCCATGTGATCTTCTCTTTGCCGCCGGCGCCGGAGTAGGAACCGTAGGACATTGGGGAAGAACCAATCTCGATGAACCCCGCCCAGTCACGGACGTTGTGAAATCCAAGATCATGCTTCAGTGATGGTACAACACAGATTGGGAAATCGGCAGCAATGCCTCCTCCAAGCTGCAGAAACGCAATAGGAGCATCTTTGGATTCTTTCATATACCAGTCGTAGAGCTCCGTGAAGTACTGCAATCCGCTCTTCATGACAGACGATGAAACCTGCGGCATATCTTTCGGCTTGTACTTTCCTGTATAGGAATAGCTCGCAAAAATATTGCCCATTGTGGAGTCTTCAAATCCCGGAATCACGATTGGAATATTTTTCTCATATGCGGCATATGCCCAACAGTCATCAGGGTTTGCCATCGGGTCAGGCTTGATGAGTTTTTTCTCGAAGAGTCTTCGGAAATACTCGTGAGGAAAATAACTCTCGCCTTTCTTCTCAGCCTCTTTCCACATCTTGAGTAAATGCGGCTCCATAATGCGCACGCTTTCATCCTCGGGCAAAAACGTGTCTGTAATACGCCGTAGGCCAGCATCCCGGAGTTCTGCCTCCTGTTCAGGCGTGAGCTCGGTATAACGCGGGATATGCGCATAGTGCGAGTGTGCGACGTATCGATAATACGACTCTTCATGATTGGCAGCCGTGGCTGAGACAAGATGTACTTTGTTTTTGCGGATCAGCTCCGCAAGCACGACGCCGATCTCAAATGAGCTTAATGCACCAGCAAGTGTGACGACCAGCTTTCCGCCGTTTTTCAGATGTTCTTTGAGCCAGAGAGCTGACTGCAGCGTTGAGCCGCCGTTACAGTGCTTGAGTGTGCGTTCCGCAAATGTGGAGACTGGAGCCTTGCTCTTCTGAACGTTCTTCGTGATCGTGCCTGATGTTTTTTTGTCATCAGTGACGATGTACTTCTTGAGGCCGGGCGAGAGCTTATCGAACTTCTTCATACACGTGGGGGAAATATTGCAGATCAAAGGTGGAATTCATCGTACACAGTTTCACATCATGAGCAATATTTTCTGGTATACTCTTTGACGTTCATGACCCAGAAAACTGTCACCATCGGCTTGGTTCAAATGTCTATGACGGACTCAAGCCAGGCGAACCTGAAAAAAGCTCTTGGCTTGATCGCCGAGGCAAAACAAAAAGGCGCGGAGCTAGTCATCCTTCCTGAGCTTTTTCTCAGTCCGTATTTCTGTCAGAAGAAAGATGATGCATCGGCTTTCAAGACAACTGAAACTATTCCTGGACCGACGACTGAAGCATTATCCAAGGCAGCCAAAGAACACGATATTGTGCTTGTTGGCGGTTCGATCTTCGAGAAAGGCTCAGACGGAAAAAACTACAACACAGCTGCTGTCTTCGAGCGTGACGGCACGCTGCTTGGTACCTATCGTAAAACACACATCCCAGAAGACATTCTATATCACGAGCAGCACTACTTTGCGCCCGGAGATACCGGCATTCGCGTCTTTGAAACATCGGTTGGGAAGATCGCGCCGCTGATCTGTTACGACCAATGGTACCCAGAGGCTGCACGCATTGCAGCGCTGAAAGGAGCAGAACTTATCGTATATCCGACGGCGATTGGCGTCATCGATGCTGACGTCGAAGAAAATATCACGGGCGATTGGGAAAACATGTGGCGATCCGTTCAAGTGGGTCACGCAGCTGCAAACTGTGTCTATATCGCAGGAGTGAACCGCGTTGGCAAAGAAGGCGCCATCACGTTTTGGGGCGGATCATTCGTCAGCGATCCATCGGCAAAAGTTCTTGTAAAAGCCGATACAACAGAAGGCGTATTTCTGACCGAATGTGACTTCTCACGCGTGAAGCCACTGCAGAAATCATGGAGATTTTTGGAGAATCGAAGACCAGATCAGTATGAAATGTTGACGGACGATCCATCGCATTAAAAGTCATTTTGCACTTTTCACTTTCAACTTTTCATTTCTCCGTGCCTTCTCTGACATCCACCAAATCACCTCCGACAAAAATCTCCCCCTTCCGCATGCCTGCGGAGTGGGAACCGCATCAGGGAACGCTTCTCACGTGGCCTCACGACGAAGCGCATTGGCCAGGTCTTTTCCAGTACATCCCAGCAATCTGGGCGAGAATGACAAAAGAGCTGGAAGTCGGCGAAGAAGTACACATCGTCACGCACGATGAAGCGCTCGAAACAGAGATCAAAAAAGAGCTACAGAAAGCCAAGGTCCAAGGCGACCGTGTATTTTTTCATCGGATTCCGAGTAACTTTCCATGGGCGCGCGATCACGGACCGATTGTCGTCAAGAACGCGAAAGGCGAAGGGATATTTTTGGACTGGAAATTCAACGCGCATGGCAACCAATGGGCATTCGATAAGGATGATCAGATTCCATCGCTGCTTGCTAAAGAAATGCAGCTGCCAAGTAAGAATGTCTCAATGATTCTCGAGGGCGGATCAATCGATGTGAATGGCCAGGGCACGCTACTCACGACAGAAGATTGTTTATTAAACCCCAACCGGAATCCTGATCTGACGAAAGAACAGATCGAGAATATGCTCAAGGCCGAACTCGGCCTCACGAACGTTCTGTGGCTCGGCAAAGGCATCGCCGGTGATGACACAAGCGGACACGTCGATGATCTAACACGATTTGTTGGACCGAAAACAGTCGTGACTATTCTGAACGATAATCCCGATGACCAAGACTATGCACCGCTACAGGAAAACCTCGATCGGCTACAAACCATGAAAGATCAAGACGGTAATCCCCTTGAGATCATTACGCTGACGCAGCCAAAACCGGTGTATGTGCATGAGCAAGAGCCGACCAAGGCCATAATCACAGAGAAAGAAGGCTTCCGGATTCCCGCAAGCTACGCAAATTTCTATGTCGCAAACGAATGCGTGCTACTTCCGGTCTGGAATGATCCACATGATCAAGCAGCCATCGATACACTCCAGAAATGCTTCCCCACCCGCCGCATCGTGCCTATCGATAGTCGTATCCTCACATGGGGCTTCGGCTCGTTTCACTGCACCACACAGCAGATTCCGGCATAACCCCCACCAAAGAGAGCGGGATGCTTCCCGCGACAGACTCCAGCGTGTTCTATATAATAATTGCAATGCAGTGGGTCGCTTCAAGAAACATAGGTAAAAAAATACTACAACATACTGCGCTCTTTATATTCCTTCTTACTGCCCCTTCTGGGGCTTGGGCTTCTGCGATATATTTTACAGATATTGGAACCGATAAAATTAAAAAGGCCAATCTCGATGGAACCAATATCACTGATATTATTACCACAGGACTTTCACAGAATTATGGCGTAGCAGTAGATCCCGCTGGTGGAAAAATCTATTGGACAGAGAATGTGATCGATAAAATTCAACGTGCCAATACAGATGGAACTTCCATCGAAGACCTTGTTACATCAAGCTTATCATGGCCATTTGGAATTGCCCTCGATGTCAATGCAGGAAAAGTGTACTTTGGAGACTTGGGAAATGGGACTGTTAAAAGAGCAAATCTCGATGGCTCCAGCGTAGAAACAATAGTATCCGGTGCTGGCTCAAGCGTTGTGCGCTACATTTCCCTCGATCTAACACATAACAAGGTATATTGGGGTGCTACTGGAGGTAAAATACGAAGGGCAAATTTAGATGGTACGAGCGCAGAGGATGTTGTAACGACGGGGGCAAGTTTTTTATATGGCATTGCAGCAGATCCTGTAAACAATAAAATATATTGGACAGATGCTACAGGACATACTATTAATAAATCAGATTTCGATGGAACAAATAAAGAAGTTATTTTGGACTCAGGAGATGGAATAGAAGCTCCATATGGTTTTGCTCTCGATGTAGCAAGTAGCAAAATGTACTGGGTAGACGGGGTGCTTTCTCGGATTTTGCGCGCTAATCTCGATGGTTCAAATATAGAAATCCTGATTTCGGGTCTAACTTCACCTCGCGGTATCGCACTCGATCTGACTGCATCAGAAGAGCCAGCCGCTGAATCATCGTCCAGTACTGCGTCTGTGACAGTCAGTCACGGAGGAGGACGGAGAGGAAGCCCAGGGCGTGGTGGCGGAGCGGCTCCTGCTTTACTGCCTGGAACTCGTGAAGTAGATCCTCGTACTATTTCTTGGCTGCGCGTAACTACGAAAACAGAGCCTTTGCCTACACTGCAACCTGAGAACGATTCTCCTGCAATGCAATCTCTCTATTCTACACGAGAACGTCTTTCTGATCGCTTCAAGAAGCGACTTGAAGCCGCGAGCTCTTCTACTGCCAAGCAACTACTGGAAAGCGCGCGTGCGCGATTGCTAGAGAGGCTCGATATGAAGATCAAGCGTCTCTTGGATGATCAAACATAAAGCAGCCTAAACCCGATCGTACGTCAAAAACGTAAACGCATGCGCATGTTTGTCATCAGCCGCATGTTCAATTTGCTCTACCTCAAGCCACTGGTCACCATCCAAATCCGGAAACATAGAATCACCGTCAATATCGGCATGCACGCGTGTCAGGTACACCCGAGCTGCGACAATCGGCGTAAAACTATCCTCCAGCCACTGGTTAAACAAATCTGATCCGCCGATGATAAAAACTTCTTCGTCTTCAGGCAGCTCAACTTCAAGCTGCGAAAGCAACGCATCGATATCAGAAACAATCTCTATTCCCTCTATCGGCTGCAGCTTCGAAGACAAAACAATATTCCGCCGATCCGGTAGCGGCCGGCCGATCGACTCAAATGTTTTTCTGCCCATGATGATCGGATGACCTTTCGTGAGTTCCTTAAAACGCTTCAAGTCATCGGGCAAATTCCACGGCAGTTTATTATCTTTACCGATGACGCCGTTTTCGGCTGCTGCGACGATGAGTGAGATGATCATGCAACAAGTGTAGCACGCTGTCTCGGTTCGAGACCCTTCGAAAAACTCAGGGCAAGCTCAACTGCGGTGCTCCTCACCGTGACAGCTCGCAATGACGAATTCGAATGACCTGTCATGCTGAGGAGCTCATCAGAGCGTCTCGAAGCATGACAGCTACACCGCAATCGGCGCCTTAATCCCCGGCTCCGGGTCATATCCCTCGATCGAAATATCCTCGAGCGTGAAATCAAAAATCCCCTTCCGGTCCGGGTTCAGCTTCAATGTCGGCAGAGACTTCGGCGTACGCGTGAGCTGCAAATTGGCTTGCTCTAGATGATTCAAATACAAATGCGCATCACCAAGCGTATGCACAAAGTCCCCTACACCAAGTCCCGTCACTTGGGCGATCATATGAGTGAGTAAGGCATACGACGCGATGTTGAATGGCACGCCGAGAAAAATATCCGCACTGCGCTGGTACAACTGACAACTCAAAGCGGGTTTACCAACGCGCGGGTCTTCCGAAACGTAGAACTGAAAAAGCGTATGACACGGAGGAAGTGCTACAAGATCTGCTTCTGCAGGATTCCAACCAGAAACGATAAGCCGTCTGCTCGAAGGATTTTTCTTGATGGTATCGATCAAAACCGATATCTGATCCACGCCATCATCGTTATACGAACCGTCAGTATTCTTCGTGGCACCAAAATTACGCCACTGATGCCCGTAGATAGGACCCATATCACCAGCCTTACGACCAAACCGTGCACACTGCTCTTGCGTTGCCCACTCGTCCCAGATCGTCACGTTGTTCTCCGTGAGGTACTGCACATTGGTCTCACCTTTGAGGAACCACAGTAACTCATGAAAAATCGACCGTGTGTGCAATTTTTTGGTTGTGAGTAATGGAAAACCAGCATTCAAATCAAACCGCATCTGGTAGCCGAAAACAGACAATGTACCTGTGCCGGTTCGGTCTTCTTTCTTGGTGCCATGATCCTGCACATGCCGGAGGAGATCCAGATATTGCTGCATGGGAGAACTATAGCATGGCTCCTGAAGGCTTTCTCTCCAATAACCTAACATTCTTTTACCCGCAGTTGCGATTCGCAAATCGCAATTCTTGGCCTCCTGGCAAGCGGTTTGCGAACCGCTTCTACGAGAGAGGATAGATTTTTAGAGGTTCTTTCAAGAAATTCTCTCGACACGCACATCAAGATAAGATACTATATTATAGTATTTTTTCTTAGTATCTATGACCACTATCACCGTTCCTCTGACCGAAGAACTTTCACGCTTGATCGATGACCTGCTGCGGCGCGGCATCGGAGCCAACAAAGCTGATCTTATCCGGCAGGCTCTAAGAAAATTTGGTGAAGATCAAGCAGTAGCGGACGTACTGGAAGCCCACAAACAACCGCGGCTCAGGGGCTCGCTGCGTGATCTGGCGGATGCGCTCTAATCTATGCCGGAACTTCTCTACACTCCCAAATTTATACGGCAGTGGAAAAAGCTTGAGCCTGATTTGCAGGAAGAAGTAGAGGCGTGCCTTGCAGAACTGCGTAAAAATCCAAAGCTCGCGTCACTCAAGATTCACAAACTGACAGGACCACTAAAGGGCTTTTTGAGTTGTTCGGTCAATTACCGATATCGAATTATTTTTGAATGGGACAACCCGAAAGTGATCGCCGTGCTTTCGGTCGGAGATCACGATGTGTATCGCTGAAGAAAACCGATTAAAGCTTCGGCGCCTCGATACACCTACCCGGACGCTTGGTATCCGCTTTCAAAGCCGCGTACGTTGGCGCGTAGTTATTACCGGCACTCCATACCTGAAATCCACAGAATCCAGCTTCATAGACGGCACGGATCTGATCTGACATATCTTTGGTCGTCACGCCGTAGCCCTGAATCCACGGACGGATCTTCTTACTTTCCTCTGGGCCAAGCAGCTCGGCATAACCAGTGAGCGTCCGTTTCACCAGCCAGTACATACGCGGACCGGGGTTTTTTCCTGGAATATAATAAGCATCAGATGTGAATGTTGCGGGATATGCCATCGGTGAAATGACATCAACAAGCGGTGCGAAACGACGGACGTCCTGACCGAGTGTTCGGACATTGGCTTCGTAATTCCAACCGAGAATTGCGTATGTGGAAATACCGAGTTTTGTTTTTGGCCCACAGCGATTAATCGTTTCACGCGCAGCCATGATAAATTTTTCAACGCGATCAGCTTTCTGCTCACCGGTAAACACACCAAGCGCGCCAAACTCCGCAGTGGAGAAACGAATATAGTCCATATTCACTTCATCGATGCCCGCAGCAGCAAGCTCACACATCACCTGCATATTGTATTCGATAGCCTCGTCATTACTTGGATCCACCCATGTTTGATTGAGAACCTTACCTGTGGTTGGGTGTTTGATCCGCGTCTCAGGCTTTTTCTTGGTGAAGGCTTCATCTTTGATTGCTACAAAGCGTCCAATAACATAGATATTTTTCTCATGCAATTTTGCCAGAATCACAGGAAGGTCATACAGATTCCGCACAAGGCCAATCTCGTTTGCCATCGGTGCCGCAGAATGAAAGAGCACGCCGCCGCCCTTAACGTCCATCACAATGCTGTCGCCACCGGCAGCCAACAGTGCCTTGATGGTATCATCCAAAAATTTCTCACGTTGTACGCTCGTAGCAGTCAAAAACACTCCCCTCTTATTATCTGAACGAACAATCACATCTGGCGTAACCGTCGCTTCATCTTTACCTGCAGCATGCAGCCGCTCCAATCGTTCAGTTCTCCGCTTCTCGACTGTCCGAAGCGGGGGGAAACTCATGGACATAACCGGAGACGAAAAAGCAAATTGTGTTTTAGTGACATCAAGAGGCTGGGTAGGACTCAGGAGCTGCAGAGCAGACATCGTAACGACGGCAGTGAGAATCATGGATGTTTTGAAGACAGGAAAAGGCCGAGAAGCACCTCCAAACTCCATCATACACACAGGTGTCTCGGTGCGGACAGTAGAATGTAAACCCGTCGACATGACGTGTTCTGTACGCGTAATTTGCGTAATCTCAGAACGTTCGGTCAGTGGTTGTGCCACGGGGTTCGTATCGTTTGTGTCCATTTTTTTGTGAGTGTTTATTGGTAGTTTTCCTTATATACTAGCAGAAAAACATGATTTATCAAAATCATGACACGTCAAAATTTGCAGATAGATACTTACGCAATAAACCGCCGTTTGAAGCGAAATGGCTTTTCATTGCTCTTTTGCTTGGGATTCGTGACCGCAGCGTAGCGCCATGCCATCTCGAAAATTTGCCGCTGCGTTTCCGCTACTTCCTTACTTTCAATGATGACGCCAAACATTCGCTGTGGGTCGTCCGCAAAGGAAATAATCGCCACTTTGTTATCGTACATTGCTATTTCGTTCTTGAAGTCAAAATCCGAAGCCGGAACTAAACGTATCTCACGAAGCTTTCTCTGATCTTCGCCATGCACACGCTTACCGGCTTGATCATCCGGAGCTATTCCTCGCAGGTAAATACCTCGCTTCACGCGCTCGTCCACATACTCAGAGTCGTACAGCGGCCAAAATTTTCGAACGACTGCCGAGTTTGCGAAGTTTAAGAGATCACTTTCTGCAGTCAGTGTATCTTCATACACATGTCGTACGCCTTCCCAGCCTTCGAAAAATCTAACTCTCGGCTTACGGTATTTTGATCCTTGCAAAGACCGAAGTTCGGGCAGTACCCGTTCCAATGCCTCAGCATTCTTTCTCGCTTCCAGAGCGATGTATTCCGGTGCAACCGGTGCGTACCATTTGGCTCGGACTTTTCGAACGACCGTGAAGTAACCTTTGTGCACCATCTCTTCCAGTAAATTATACGACGTGATGCGGTTAAAACCAGTAGCTTTGGCGTAGTCCGATGCGGGCGCCGTACCAAGCTGTAAACCTGAAACATACAGCTGTGACTGTTTGGAATCCAAGCCGACCGCTTGCAGAACGTGAATAATATCTTTGGCCATACGGCCACAGAGTATCAAGTTGTTAGTGAACTGAACAACTCTGATGTTGATGCTGTGTTCTCGGTGTATGTGACAGCTATATAACATTATTTATAAGCCACAAACATAGCCTGATACTCTGTTGTTCAAAAAAGTAACAGAATAAAAATCATCGTCAAAAACAGTTTGTCTGTTTCGCTGACTCTCCGTACAACTATCGACGTTCTCTTTGAATCTAACTTTTTTCACTTTTCATTTCTTGCCCCGCGAAGCTCCCTGAGGAGCGAAGTGGGGTCCACCTCCCTCTCTCTATGTCCCCCAAAGACTTTATCGCACTCGCCAAGAAGCACAAATGCACCGTTCTTGATCTCACATTTGTTGATGTCCCCGGAACGCTGCATCACACCAGTAAGCCGATTCATGAGTTAGAGAGCGTTCTCAAAGACGGCGCGGGCTTTGATGGCAGTTCGATCCGCGGTTTTCAGCAAATCCAAGAGTCCGACATGCTCCTGATCCCTGACCCAGCTACAGCATATATAGACCCGTTTACGGCTGAACCAACACTCTCGATCCTGTGTGATGTCCGTGAGCCGATGAAGAAAGAACTGTATGAGCGAAGCCCACGTACGATTGCAAAAAAAGCTTTAGAGTTCCTCAAGAAAAGTGGCGTAGCAGACAAAGCATATTTTGGTCCCGAAGCCGAATTCTTTATCTTTGACCATGTGAGCTACGAGCTTGGCACAGGCCAGTCGCATTACCACGTGGATAGCGAAGAAGCGACATGGAACAGCGGACAAACGTCCGATGAATGCTGCCCAAACTTGGGTTACACCATCCGCCACAAAGAAGGCTACTTCCCGGCTTCGCCCTTCGATAAAGGCCAGGACATCCGCGCCGCGATGGTGATGGAAATGGAAAAAGCAGGAATTGAGATCGAGACGTTTCATCACGAAGTAGCAACCGGCGGCCAAGCGGAGATCGATATGCGGTTTGATGAAATGCTCATCATGGCCGATAAAATGATCCGTTATAAATACATCACCAGAAACGTCGCCAAACGGTTTGGTAAGTCTGTGACGTTTATGCCAAAGCCGATCTATGGCGATAACGGTTCTGGGATGCATACACACCAGAGTCTCTGGCGAGCCGGAAAGCCGCTTTTTGCCGGTACTGAATACGCTGGCCTTAGCAAAATGGCACTGCACTACATGGGCGGAATCCTGAAGCACGCCCGCGCGCTCTGCGCCATCTGCAACCCAACGACCAATAGCTATAAAAGGCTCGTTCCTGGTTTTGAGGCACCGGTGAACTTTATCTATTCTGCCCGCAACCGTTCAGCTGCCATCAGAATTCCGATGTACTCGGAAAACCCGAAGGCCAAACGTGTGGAATTCCGTTCACCTGATGCAGCGTGTAATCCGTACATCGCCTTTTCTGCAATGCTTTTGGCCGGCCTTGATGGCATCAAGCATAAAATCGATCCCGGAGCTGCGACCGATGAAAACTTATATCAGATGGATCCTTCAAAACTCGCAAAGATCCCACATGCGCCAGAAGACTTAAGCGAAGCGCTAGACGCTCTAGAGGCTGACATGAACTTCCTGCTCGACGGCGGCGTCTTCAACAAAAAATTCCTGGCTGATTTCATCAGCGTGAAACGTGACGAGGTTGCTGATGAGCGAAAACGTCCAAGTCCGGCTGAGTTTTTTAAGTATTATGATGTGTAAAAGTGAATGCTGTAGAGACGTGCGGTGCGCACGTCTCTGTATTTTCTTGACCCCGCAACTGATTTCACTACGATAAAAGCATGACAAACCCCTATCCATCAACGGCTAACCGTCATGACCAAGAAACAGTGGTACCGAATAGCCTTGGAGTCGTTGATACACTGACAGAAAATGATGCTGCCGCAATAAGAACAGATGCTGAAAGAATTAAGCAAAGGAGTCGGAATGCTGAGTTATTTTCGGATCCTAATATATATTCGACATTATTCATCTAGCGCCATCAGAAAATCCTCTCGTGGATAAAGAGCACGATGATTAAGGCCGAGACGTGCGCACCGCACGTCTCTACAAAGCCTACTGCCCAAACGTGAACGCAAATGCCTGTACGCCTTTGCCAGTAAGCTTGAGCCTGATCTCATGTTCGCCATAATCGCCTGAAAAGAGATTAAACAGATCGTAACGATCGATCATGAACGTGCCGGCATCTTTACCGTCGACCATGACCTCAGCTTTCACAGGCTTGGCCAAATCTTCTAGCCCAAGAACAAGATTGATCTCACCGCCACGGAAACGCATCGAGATCTCTCCGGTGTCACTCCGTAGCGTTTCAGATTCATCGGCGACAAGTTGCCACGAACCGGCTAAATAGTACTTGTTGAGTTCAGGAGCCGTCGGGGCTGCATACTTCACGATTGCATCAGATGGCTCACCATTTGCATTACCAAATGCCGGCCAACTGCGGGAGCTCAAATAAATCTCCGGCGTTACCGGTCCTCCATATGTCTTCTCGGGCGCAGATATGACGTCTCCCGTGCCACTCAATTCGACTCCCGCTTCCTGAAGCAAACTCGCAATGGCACGGTCGGTTTCTTCATAATCGCCTTCCCCAAAATGCTCGTATCGAATGACGCCATTGGCATCGATCAGATATTTCGCAGGCCAATATCTATTAGCGAACGCTGACCATGTACCAAAGTCATTATCTTGCGCCACCGGATACGTGAGTCCATGACTTTTGATGGCTTTTGCGACATTGGACTGACTTTTTTCAAACGTAAATTCAGGCGTATGCACACCGATCAGCACAAATTTTCCGGTATCTTTAAACTTGTCCCAGTAACCCTGAACATACGGAAGCGTGCGAATGCAGTTGATACAGCTATACGTCCAGAAATCGACAAGAACGACTTTGCCTTTAAGACTCTCAAGCGTAAACGGCTCACTATTATGCCAAGGCCCAAGGCCGGTAAATTCCGGTGCGCGGATAATAGTCGGGAGTTTTGGAAGTTTCATATCATTGGTGGAATTGGAACTGTTACTGGAAGAAGAACTTTGTCCACGCGGCGCGGCAGACGGGAACAAACGCTCTTCAATACTTGAACCAATCGAACCAAGTGCCGTATTGTCTTCGATCCAGATTTGGATTTTCTGAAGAAGATTCAGATGCAGAGCGACGGCCGTAAGAATCAACAAAATTCCGGCAAAAGCTTTGACGATGCCAGTGTAACGATTCAGAGATTTCACCGACCGCACCGCATATTGTCCGCCATACCCGACAATAAGTAGCGGAACTGCCGTACCAAGCGCATAAGCGGCAAGTGCCGTCAGCGCCATCAGACCAGGCTGTTCACGAACCAATGTAAGTACAAAGCCGAGTGCGGGACCAGCACACGGAACCCACACCAGTCCGAGCGTGAGACCGACGACGAATGCCGTGATTAACGAATCTCCACCAAATTCAGACCGAACAGCAGTCTGAGCATTCACACCAAACTGCTGTAGGCGAGTAGCCACCTTTCCGGCGATCTCAAGAGCGAAAATACCGGCAAGAATGACAATGACGACCGCGACCATTCCTTTATCCATAAAGAAAAAACCCCCGGCAACCGCACCCGCCAACCGAATGATGCGCCAGCTTGAGAGAAACGATACTCCGAAGAGAAGCAAAATATAATACGTTGCAATCCGAATGTAGTCCGAAAGCTCCACAAATTGATCCAGAACGACGAGTAAAAGAAATGTGAAAAACACGAAACTCACCACCATGCCAAGAACCGTCACCAGTGGCCGAAAACGGCTTTTTCCTGAGATACTGACACCAACGACAACTGGAACAAGCGGCAAAATGCAGGGCAAAAAAATCGTGACCATGCCGGCTAGAAACAGTGTCAGATAGATGATCATAGTTTTGCCTCAGGACTAGGAAGACGACCACGAAGAATCGTACCGATCACATCTGCAGGCGGGTGAACAAAATTCGCGACACGCGCACCTGTAGAGTCAACTAACACAAACGTATCTTCGACGAGGACGCCGTATTTCAGACGGGCACCGGTCGAGGTCTGAAAATCAAGACGGTACGTACTAACCAGAGCTGCACCGGAGCCATAGGTTGCACGAATAACGGCATCACTTTTCATCGAAAATGGATCAGTCGGTTTAGAGAAAAACAGAACAGAACTCTCGCCCTGTCCAACGAGGCGGTCAGAGTATTCTGTATAGAGAACGTCATCATTACTGAGATCCGCGCTTGATGATTCGTCGCTTTCAGTCGGTACAACTATTTCGGTAGCCGGAGGCCCACCACAAGCAGCGAGCAAGAAGAGGAAACCGATCACCGCTAGACGCTTGTGCATGGCCAGAATCATACCACATTCAAGCAATCCCCCTTACATTTCATCCGCGCCGTGCACGCGTTTCGGCCGTGAAAAATAAGTAAATGTGAAATCTTCGCCCAGTCTTTTCTCTCAAATTTCTTCATCAGATCTTTTTCAATACTGGCTTGTGTCTTGGCTTTGGTAAGACCCAGCCGACGACTCACGCGCATGACATGCGTATCAACCGCGATGCCTTCCTGAATGCCGTACGCAGTTGAAAGGACAACTGATGCCGTCTTTCTACCAACGCCTCGCAACCTAATCATCTCCGGCATCGTCCGCGGCACATGTCCGTGAAAATCACGAAGCAACATCCGACATGTTTCTTGTATCGCTTTGGCTTTCATGCGAAACGTACCGCAGGAATGAATATCATGTTCCAGCTCTGTCTGAGCGACCGCAATGTAATCTTCCGCACGATGATATTTCTGAAACAATTTTTTTGTCACAATATTCACACGCTTGTCGGTGCACTGAGCGGACAAGATTGTTGCGACCAGCAGTTCAAGAGGGGTCGTCCAGTCCAATGTGCATCCGGCATTCGGATACAACTCCGAAAGACGGGCGAGTACGGCGGCTGGAGACAGTGTTTTCTTCATGAAAGAATCATACAGGCGCGTAACAATATTTGTCTTGAAACATGGCTTTTCCGGTGTAGTCTCAGTTTCTCATGATCCCCCTCCCCCCACTCACCGTCTTTGACGTTGAGACGACTGGCCTGGACCCTACCAAAGGGCACCGAATTATCGAAATTGCGGGCATTAGAGTGGAAGATGGCATGATCGACGAAACGAAAACATTCGTCTCACTCGTGAATCCTGAGCGTCAAATTCCGTGGGAAGCAAAACAAGTGAATAAGATCAGCGATGACGATGTGCGCATGGCTCCTGGGATTGAGGAGGTATTGCCGAAATTTCTGGAGTTCGCACAGGGGACAATCTTAGTCGCTCATAATGCGGCATTCGATATGGGTTTTCTGCGCTGCGAGAAAGAGATGTGTTGGGGCTATATCGATCTTCCGGAATGTCTGTGCACGATGCGCTTAAGCCGCACGCTGTACTCCCGAGAGTTTGGCCATAGCCTAGACGCCGTTGCTCGGAGACTGAACCTAACACTGCCAAAAGCACGCCATCGCGCCCTCCCTGACGTTATTCTCACTGCGCACGCATTACTGAAAATGATGGAACAAGGCGGCCTTGCGACAATGGATGACCTCCGTAGTATTGCATCATTGAGTATTGCAGCGTAAAAAACGCTATACTCATAGCGAAATGTCAGCTCTCAGTATCGTCATCGGCGAAAACACTCCGATTTTGCGGAAAAAAACAGTACCAATCGGCACGATCACAAAAGAGATCAAAAAGTTACTCTCTGACATGAAAGAAACCGTCGTCGTTGCTAAAGGCGCCGGCATTGCGGCTCCACAAGTCGGACGAAATGAGCGGCTTTGCATCGCGATGATCGGTAATAAGCTCGTCGCTCTCGTAAATCCGTTCATCACCTGGAAATCCGAAACGACTGCTATCGCTGAAGAAGGCTGCTTAAGCCTGCCAGACCTATGGATGGATGTCTCACGTTCCACAGACATTATTCTTGAGTTCCAGACCGAAGCTGGCAAAAAGCGTGAGCTGAAGCTCTCTGGTTTTGATGCGCGTGTGGTGCAGCATGAGGTGGATCATTTGGAGGGAATTTTGATTGTGGATCACCGAAAGTAAATGATGTTAAGTAAGATTGGTAAGAAAGGTAAGAAAAGGGAGGAAAGGTAGGGCACTGGAATTTTTGCATCACATTTCCCCTTACCTCTCCTACCAATCTTACCAACCCTACCATTAAGTCCCTTCAGCTATAATCCCCTCATGGATCTCGAAACTATTATCGGCCTCGAAGTGCATGCCCAAATGAACACGAAGACGAAGATGTTCTGCGCATGTGATAACGATGCGTGGGGCAAGGCGCCAAATACGACGGTCTGTCCGGTCTGTATGGGCCACCCCGGCACGCTTCCGGTACCAAATAAGGCAGTGATCGAAAAAGCGGTGAGATCCTCAAAGGCGCTGCAATGTACGGTGAATAAGCACAGTCATTTTGATCGCAAAAACTACTTCTATCCGGATTTGCCTACTGGATATCAGATTTCACAGTACAAATTCCCGCTTGCATCGCATGGCATCGTAAAGTTTTCGATCACGGACCCGAAGACCAATGCATCTGAACCGTCCGAGTGCCGCATTCACCGTCTGCATATTGAGAATGACGCCGGAAAGCTAACGCACACCGCAGTCGGATCACTGTGCGACTATAACCGCGCCGGGACGCCGCTCATGGAAATCGTCACTGAGCCGGATTTGCGTTCATCCAAAGCTGCATCAGCCTTTGTCGAAGAACTGCGTCGCATACTCATCAACGTCGGTTCCAGTGAAGCTGATATGTTCAAAGGCATGATGCGGTTTGATGCCAGTATTTCGTTGCGCCCGAAGGGCGAGACGAAGCTCTATCCGCGCGTAGAAATCAAGAATCTCAACTCGTTTAAGTCGCTCGAGAAAGCGCTGAATTACCAAGAGCGCGTGCTCAGAAAACTCTGGGAAGAGGGCAAAGCACCCACTGGTGAAGTCACAGTTGGGTGGATCGACGATGAAGAAAAAACTCAGATGCTGCGTGATAAAGAATCAGCGGCCGACTACCGCTATTTCCCGGAGCCCGATATTCCACCACTGGAACTCAGCGATGCATTTATCGAGTCTGTTACGGCCGCGATGGCGAAGCTGCCATCGGAGATGAAAGCAGAATATACGGCCTCTGGCCTGACACAGGCCGAAGCCACGATGCTCGTCGATTCTGAACCGCTCAGAATCCGTTTTGATTCCGTGAACACTGTTTTTAAAGATGCAAAACGCGCTTCATCGATCATCCTCACACAACTCCCCGGTTTTCTCACAAAGCACGGAAAAACTCTCTCAGATGCTCCGTCCGCCGAAGCTCTCAGTGAACTCGCAGAAGCTATGAAATCCGGAAAAATTTCAAACAATGCCGGTAAAGATGTGCTCGAAAAAATGGTCGTCACAGGGACGTCAGCTGCGGCCATCATCAAAGCCGAAGGGATGGGGCAGGTGTCCGACGACGCGACACTGAAGAAACTCGTAGAAGATGCAGTGAAAGCCAATCCTGAAGCAATCGAATCATACAAAAAAGGCAAGACCCAAGCGCTTGGCGCCATCGTCGGGGCAATTATGAAACAGACGAAAGGCCAGGCAGATGCGAAAAGAGTGAATGAGTTGGTGCTTGCTGTAATTTAGAAAAAAAATGCTAAGACTCGGAAGATGTGGATCTTCCGCTGCGCGGCGGGATATTATTTATTTTGCCGCACGTTCTACGTATTCCTGACTCTCAGTATTCACTTTGATCTTATCCCCGTCCTTGATGAATAGCGGCACGTTAATGGTCGCGCCACTGCTGAGCTT
>CALRGQ010000027.1 GCA_943357915.1 Candidatus Peribacteria bacterium | reverse complement strand
AGATATCGCTAGGATTGAATACTGGCTAAATCACACTCCGAGAAAATGTTTGAACTGGAAAACTCCGCATGAGATAATGATTGAAAATCAGCTCTTTTCTTCTTCTACTTCAACTCACCCTACTGATGCATTTGAGGGGTAAGCGCGGGTATGGATGTTTATGAATATTATACTATATTTTAGAATATATGCAAGTGCGCTAGCATTACCATGTAGGCCTCAGAACACAGCGGCCAGCGCAGACTGCAGGGCAGGGGTCATACGGACTATCGCACGGACGTTCGCAGATGCCATTACCCATCTCGCACCGATAGCCCGTACTACATTGTGAATCACCAAAGCACCATTGTCGCACGGTTGGCGGAGGAGGAGGCGGCGGTTGATTATTTGGCACACAACCTGGAATACATGATGGGATACAGTAGGAATTGATCGGGCATGTATTTGTCCCCGTACATCCACAATGGCTACCCGGAGCACAATACGTATCTTCGCCACCGCATGTTTGGTTACCCGGAGAGGAAGAGCTACGTGAGGAATATGATGAGGAACTACGTGAAGAAGATGAGGAAGAGTTAGACTTACAGGTTCTCTGCTCATCGGAATTAGTTTTATTTGCTTCTCGGTTGCGATCACGTTGCGTCTTACGAGCAGCTGATATCCGACTCGAAAAACGTTTATCAGCATCACGCTGAACCTGACGTTGGACTTTATCATCGTCATTATTCCAAGAATCAATATGCCCTTGCTTGCGTTCTTCCATCGCAGATTCTATTTCATCATCATATACTTTTTGCGCATTCAGAAGCGCAGATTGGTACGTATCCGTCACCTGTCGCATACAATCACGAAACGCAGGAGCAAGAACGCGCGCAAACGCTACTGGCATGAGGACAGTCGTAACGCCGACAACGATGATAGCCAGATGCTGTCTTGTCATACATAGAGTGAGAAAAAACTCTTTTCGAAAATAAGACGTCTATCGTCAAAGATTATGACAAAGAATACCACGTAAAAAATAATGTCTCGTCATGCGATCTGCATTCAATATGTGTGCTCCTGCTACTGCTGTAGCTTTAGCTCAGCTAGATCCGTGTTTAGTGTGGCAAGTTGGTTACTCTGTTTGTCGCGGGTTGTCTGGAGACGCTGGAGTGACTCCTGAAGTCCGGTCGTATCACCGGACATCGTGGCAATCGTTCGTTCAAGCATCTCGATCTTATCTTCCGTAACCATAAGGCGCTTGTGAAGATTCGTGATTGTCCGATCCAACTGTTTGGCTTTTCGATTGTAAACACTCTGAGAGAGTACCGGCTTCACGGCCACGGGAACATGTACCGACTGTTCAGAGACAGCATGTTTCGCAGGTGTATAGGGAGAGTTTAGAGGCTGATATGAATGTGCACTCGTATTGGCATACGATACGATAGAACGATACACACCTCCTTCCGCATTCGTTATCGCTGCCATGACGGCAACCGATGATGCGACAACGGACATGAGTGCGACGCTCACATATATCGAAGGCTTATTTTTTGTTGGCATGAGATGAATATTGGTATGTAAAACTATTA
Source organism: Candidatus Peribacteria bacterium (assembly GCA_943357915.1). GTDB lineage: Bacteria > Patescibacteriota > Gracilibacteria > Peribacterales > Peribacteraceae > JAGORY01. The sequence continues at coordinate 17,649 of CALRGQ010000027.1, read as the reverse complement.
TAACACATTTTTATATTTTTAGGAAATCACATCTGACGTTTGCGACATGTCACTGACCGGAGGACAATGAACACATGCGTAAAAAAACAACAAACGGTTTAGCAGATGTTATCGACCGCAATATTACAACGTTGCTGGAAGTACGCCGTCAACTTGAAAAGCAGAAGAATGTCGTTACGAGAGTCGCTGATGCGATCACCGGCTTCTGCGGAAGCTTTCCTTTTGTCTATCTTCATATCGTCTGGTTTAGCATCTGGATACTCTGGAACACGGGTCTGCTCGGTCTTACCCCATTCGATAGCTTCCCCTTCGGGCTCCTGACGACGACCGTATCACTGGAAGCGATTTTTCTCTCCATGTTCGTGCTCATCAGCCAGAACCGCATGACCGAACTTGCTGATCAACGTGCCGATTTGGATCTGCAGGTGAACCTTCTGTCAGAGTACGAAATCACGAAAGTACTACAGATCGCTGATGCCATTGCTGACCATTTGGGCATTGAGGTCGGAAAAGATCCCGAGCTTGAGGAACTAAAAATACAGGTATCGCCGGGTCGGATGCTGCAGGAAATGGAAAAAATGAAACAGAAAACCTCCTGAGTAGCATGGTTCCTAGAGCCCTTTCTTCTGACAACGAGAGTTGATGATTTCGGCGAACACCGACGCGCCGATGATAATGGCACCTGCGATAACAAGCAAAATTGTCGGCTGTACCGAATGGATGACGAAAGCCTCGACACTGAACGTGATGAAGACCGAAAGATTGAACATCATGTGCGCCAGGTAGCCGTCAATGCGCTTGAAAGCTGCATAATTCAGCAGCTGACCGCATCCGACGAAAATGCCAGTACCGAGACCAAGGAGGAGAGTATACGGAGTCAGGTGATCGAACAGAGGTAGATAAACAAAAGACGCTAAGAGGACAACCGGAGCCGTGCACAGAAGCAGTACCATGAAAATATGCAGATTGAGAAGCAAGCCGTCGGTCTTTGCAAATTTCTTGATGTACTGAATTTGTCCGATGGTCATGAGCACATCAAAGAATGTTGAAATCATCGCAAGCACATCACCGACAATGCTCAGAGTGGATGATGAGCCATGACCGTAAGCAAGGAGCGAACTCCCTATACCGGCCATGATCGCAAGGAGAAAAATCCAGAACATGGTACGTGCCTGCCCGAAGTACGGTATGTCCCGTCGCCAGAAGAACGCCGCAATGATGAGACCGAGCAATGGAGAGAAATTATTGAAGAGCAGCAAATTCGTACCACTGGTATAGATGAGACTTGCATTCTTGAAGTACATGTACCCCACTTGACCGATCACGAGCAGAAGAAAGGTCGCATCATACGGCAACCGAAAGGAAGGAAGTTTCCGCTGTTTGAAAAGGCTCAGAAGAAAATAAAAGATAGCCGAGGGGAGAACGACACCAAGCCCAAGCAGAAACGTCCGTAGAAAAGGCGAAAGATCGTTGACAGGCGTATAGCGTATATAGACGGGCTCCAGTCCCCATATCACCACCGCTACAAAACGAATAGAATAGCCGATGATCTTGCGACGCTTGAGCGTGGACCACTGTTTCTGACTGAAAAATGTGACATGTCGTTTATCAAACGGCGCAAAGAGCACATCCGTCTGAAAAAATGCATAACCAACGTACATCATGGAAAAAGTAAAAATCGCAATGAGCGACAGAAGACTGGCTGTCGCATCCCGAAGAAGGACAATACGAAAAACGAGGAGCATGAGACCGATGACATTGAGCAGAAGCCCGACGCTGAGAAACCAGCGATCTGATCGCATACGAACGATGTACTGCCTCAGAAGTCTTAGAAGGTAGTAGTTGAGAATGAAAATCGGTAAGAGTGGCAACACCTGCACGATGAAGCGTGGAATGATATTGAGCTGCATGAACGCCTGCTGATACGACGGAAAGAGAACAAGATCCAGAAAAATGATGGCGAAGGACGCCGAAAACGCACCAATAAGGATGATTTTCTGTTTGGGGGAGATACGCGTTCTGAGCGTCGAGACCCACTCCTGACGTTCCAACTGATCGATAAAGTCAGCAAACTGCAGACGATCCTGAGACGAACCGCTCACAATGATGTCGGACATGTTGCGGTTTGGATGAGTATCGACGTTGATCGAATTGATCGTGACCTCGCTGGAACGGATCACTGTATCAAGCTGCGAAAGTATGTCCTGTCCCGGTTGCTCCCCCGTCGTGATATGCAATTGGAATGAGTAACGTCCTGGTTTTGTCGGCGACACATTTTTCTTATCCGGATAGAGAAAAAATACTATGTCACGCGCACGGATGACTCCTTCACCAATCATCGAAAGAACCTGATCAAAAGACTCGCGATGGAAATGTTCCGTAACACTGTGCGTGAGATTCCTCGAGAGTTCAGAGAGTAAGCCTTTATTAAAATGATCAAATTCTTTTTGCAAAAGCGTAGCTCCCAGAGCTATCTTTTCAGTTTTCTCTGTCTTCTTGAGCACGTCCACAATGAGCAAGCGTGCGTGCCTCGTCGAGACCATCTGCAGCCAGTCGAATGTGGCATGTTGCTGCTTCTTGTCGATCGTGATGTGCACTTCATCATCTTCTTTCAGGATCTCAGAGCCCGGAACTGGTCTGCCGTTCACCGTGAATGCACTCGTATGGCTGGCACGATCATGATGGAATGCATATGCGGCATCGAGCGCTGTAGAACCTTTGGGCATTGATATTCTCTTTCGGTCAATATTGATAGAGATCATTTCTCGGAAAATGTCAGATTCTAGTGCTTCCCAAAACGCACTACTGGAATCACGAGTTTTGAGGTCTAATTCTGCCGAACGCTTCAGCCAACTGAAATTGGGAGGATCCGGTACAGATGGATCAAAAAGAGTGACTGTAATCCCCTTCATAGCCTTTTCGTACATGTCAGGAGTGCGGATCCGCACCTCGATCACAGAACCATCCTGCAGCGACACAAGCGTGTGAATACTCTGGTATCCCGCATCGCTCGGCGCTGCAATAAAATCTTGAAATTGGCCACTGAGAGGCCTGTAGAGCGTATGCAGAGTTTTGAGAAGCTGATAACAGTCATCCTCAGTACGCACAATAACGCTGAGAGAAAATGCATCCTGGGGTAGCGGACGACCTGCACGTTCCCGCATACGTTCATGAAAGATGAACAAGTTTCTGGGAAACAGGGTGACAGAGAGTAGATCGTACGATTCGGGGTGTTTTTTAAGCTCAGACTCTACGGAACCAACAACGCTCACAACAGAAAGACACAGACTGTCTCGCAAGGCTTTCTCGCTCTCGCCGGTATCAAAAGCGTGTGGCACACAAAACTCAGCAAACGTACGACGAACACCCCGCAACCCCAAATGGAATGCGATTTTGTAGTACACAGTCAGCGTCTCGAGTGCAAACCGACGACGGCGTTCCGGTGTCGGAAGAGAATCAATGGTTTGGACATTATGCAGACGGTCCGCAAGCTTAATGAGAATACTCCGCATATCGAGGCGCATCACATCGAACAGTTTACGTAGCGTCTCAATTTTACGATCAAGCGGCAGATCAGGGCTTAAATCAGCATCCAGGAATTTCGTGATGCCCTCGACAAGCATCGCCACTTTCCGGCCAAATTTCAGAGCGATCTCTTCTTTCAGTATCGGCGTATCCTCCAGAACATCATGCAGTAAAGCTGCTATGACCGTATCCCGGTCAGCTTTCCATTCGGCCACGATCTCAGCCACGCGGATGACGTGGGAAACGTACGGCGTTCCATCCTCACGCTTCTGAGGTGCATGTGCTTCTACGGCAAAATCATAAGCTTTTCGTACGTCGGCAAGATCCCCCGGAGACAGGTGTGTGAGCAGGGCCGCAAGGTGACGGAAGTCAGGATGTTGCATGCCTTGGTACGAGTATAAACCACCTGATCCGGAAGATATGCATCTTTTTGTACTATCGCAATCACAGATCAACTTATAGCAACAGGATAACGATTTCCGAAGTTCTCTATGTCATGAGAACGCATACGAAAAAAGGCCCCGAAGGGCCTTCTCTCGTTAGTGGGCTAATGGCAATTAATTGCCGCAGCCGCAGGCTCCGCCTCCAAACATGGGAATAGGGGGAATGAATAGAACAACGACAGTATAGTTTAGTACTAAACCAATTGTCAATACTCAATATCAGAATAACTTGACGGATAGAATATTGATTATAAAGGTTTCAGCTTTCCTTTTGCCTCCGCAATACTCTTGTAGCCTTTCCTCTTCAGGATCTCGGCAAGTTCACGGTCAATCCTACCAAAACACTCAGGGCCTTCTTTCATAAATTGCGTGCCAATTTGCACTGCGTCCGCACCACACAGTAAGAACTCAAATGCGTCCATGCCGGACTTGATGCCACCAACACCGATAATAGACATTTTGTCACCAAGTAGCTGTGAGAATGCACGAACGTTCGCAAGTGCCACCGGCTTCACAAAATCCCCTCCCAGACCACCAAAACCACCTTTAGGCTTGATCAGCGGCTGTTCTGTTTCAGGATCAATAATGAGAGTGTTGCCAATAGAATTGATACACACAAGCGCACCGATCGGATACTTCTTGAAGATCGTCGCGGCTTGCTCCCAGTGCACAGGATCAAAATACGGAGGAAGCTTGATACCAAATGGCTTTTTTATGAGAGGAACGAGCTCTTTAAGGAGACTATCGGTCATCTCAAAGTCATAGCCAATTTGCGGCTTGCCCGTGAGGTTCGGACAAGAAAAATTCAATTCCAAAAAATCAACATCTGCCGTGTTAAATGCCTCGATGAGCGTCGGAAACTCCGAAGCCTTGAGTACCCCCAGACTGGCAATGATAGGCTTCTTAAACTCTTTTAAGATCGGGATAATACGCAAATATTCTTTGTATCCAAGGTTCGGGTACCCCATACTATTGATGGAACCCAAGGGAACTTCAACGTATCGAGGCTCAGGATTCCCCTCTCGATATTCGAGTGTGCATGTCTTGATCATGATCGCTGCAGCATCGGAACGACCCACGATTTGGAGCTGTTCCAGTGTCGTACAGTTTGGACCAGACGCACCAAAAACATAGGAAGGTAATGAAACCGAACCGATCTGTGTCGTGGTGATGCTCATCATACAAATTATAACCGAACTAACCACTAACCACTAACCCCTGATCACTTTTTTGTCGCCTCCTTCATAAATGCCCGAAACAGTGGATGTGGCTTATGAGGTCGGCTCTTGAATTCGGGATGAAATTGGCTTCCGACCATGAACGGATGATCTTTCACTTCCACGATCTCCATGATGCCCGTTTCTGACCACTCACCCGAAAATACCAGGCCTTTGTCTTCCAGACGCTTTTTAAAATCATTATTGAATTCGTAACGATGACGATGACGCTCGGAAATAGAGCCATCTTTCTGTAGCTGACCTGCAACCTTGTAAGCCTCATAGGCTTTCGTGCCCTTCTTGAGAGTGCACGTATACGCACCGAGACGAAGCGTTCCGCCCATACTCCTGCCCTTATGCTGACCTGGCAGGTAATGCACGACGTACTGATCATGACGAAGCTTCTCTTTCTCATCAAACTCCTGACTTGTGATCTCGGAGTCCCCAAGCGCGGCGCGGGCAAACTCGATGGCGAGAATTTGTGAACCCAAGCACAGGCCAAGATACGGAACCTTGTTCGTACGAGCATAGTGAGCCGCTGCAATCTTCCCCTCGATGCCGCGGCCGCCAAATCCACTGGAAACAATAATACCTGCGCATGACTTCAAAGCCTTCCATGTCGCTTTGTCTTTTTTCTCCAGTTTTTCACTATCGATCCAGACAATCTCAGCTTTGCGACCGTGAAACACGGCAGCAGATTTGATGGATTCGATTTGGCTCAAATACGCATCATCAAGATTTGTGTACTTACCAACCAGCGCAATCTTGATCGGCTTTACGGCTTTTTCATGCCGTTTTCTTCCCTCCTCCCACTCCTTCATATTTGGTTTTAGATTGCCAAGACCAAGCCTTTGGCCAATGACAGATGCAATGTCATACTGCTGAAAATTCAGTGGGACATCGTAAATGGATTTCACCGTTTGTGCGGGGATGACCGCATCTCTCGGAACGTCACAGAAACGGCTGATTTTATCCAGAAGTTCGGTCGGGATGTCATAATCCGCCCGAGCCAAAATCATATCGGGCTGTAAGCCAATTCGACGCAGTTCCCTAACCGACAGCTGCGTGGGTTTTGTCTTGAGTTCTTTGGAACCGGCCAAGTACGGCAAAAGCGTGAGATGAACATGATAGATAGTCTCTGACCCGAGATCGGAACGCATTTGGCGAATGGCCTCCAAAAATGGCTCACCCTCGATGTCACCGACGGTGCCTCCAACTTCGATCATCATAATATCGGCCTTACTTTCTTTGGCTGCTTTCTTCATCCAATCTTTAATGGCATTCGTAATATGCGGGACAACTTGAATCGTTCCACCAAGAAAATCGCCCTTCCGTTCACGAGCCAATACTTCGGTGTAAATCCTTCCAGTTGTCACGGTACTCAGGCGGCTCATTGGCTCATCGATAAACCGCTCATAGTGACCAAGATCTAAGTCTGTTTCTGCTCCATCATCGGTGACAAAGACTTCACCATGCTGAAACGGGCTCATGGTACCCGGGTCAACGTTGAGGTACGGATCAAGCTTCTGGACGAAGACTTTGAAACCACAGTTCTTGAGAATTGCGCCAATACTAGCTGTCGCAATGCCTTTCCCGAGTGAACTACAGATGCCACCCGTGACAATGATGAATTTTGAGCCTTTGCGTTTCGTATTCTTGGACATAGAGGAAAGAGAGGGAACCTACGGGGGAACCCACTAAACTTCTGAAGCCCGCTGTGGATTCTACCCAATTGAGGTCAAAAGGCAAATAAAAAAGGCTCCGTGATTGTGGAGCCTTTCCTTATAAATACGGAGAATTATGCTTTCTTCGACTTCGTCGTTGCAGCCTTGCGAACAGTGTGCGTGGATTTGCGGACATTGCCCACAACTCGCTTGGCCTCTTTCACTTTGGCGCCCAAAAACTTCTGGACTTCATCCTTGGCCGAACTGTAGTAGTCCTGCACATACTGCTTGCCATCCGCAATGCGGTCATCAAGACCATGCTGTTCAGCCAACTGACGTACTTCCTTCGCGACAGCCTGACCATCACTGGAGATGTGCTTGCCGAGAATTTTTGCGGCCTCACTGGAGTCTTTTGCGTCCATCATTTCATTGCGTAGTTTTTTATTGCTAAAGACGTACCCAGCCATAGCGCCGCCGACAGTTCCGAGTAAGAAGGTAAGTTTTTTCATAAGATTATGGGGTAGAGAGAAGAGAGGCGAATACTAACAGTGATGACGACGAGTGTCACGAAATCTTACGAGGAAAACACTTGCGAAGCTCCGTAAGTTGCGTCTGCGTAATCACATTCAGGAGATCCTGATCCGAAGCCTCTAAAGCGCTATCAGCTGAACCAAAACGCTTCAGAAGTGCACTGCGGGTCTGATCTCCAATGCCTGGTATTTCATCTAGTTTTGAATGCGTCATCGTAAGATCCAGCCTCTTTTCGCGCCGAGCGTTCGCAAACCGATGCGCTTCATCCCGAACGCGCTGCAACAGAAAACGCGCTGGAGAATCTTTGGGCACCGTGAGCGGGTCTGATTCGCCAGGAAGAAAAATCTCTTCTTCTCGCTTCGCGAGTCCAGCGACCGGAATGTTCAAGCCAAGAGTGTCGAGGACTTCTTTAGCTGACGAAAGTTGACCTTTTCCGCCGTCAATAAGGAGGAGATCAGGCCGCTCCGTAAATGATGCGTCTGGTTTTTGTTTTCTCGGCTCGATCATCATCGCTATCTCAGCTGGTTGATGATAACGATCAGTAAAATCCTTTATCTTCTTTAGTAAAATTTCTGGCACATCACGAATGACACGAAACCCAAGCTCGGCATAATACTCTTCCAGTTCAGGCTTGCTGAGCATATACACTTTCTTCTTCTGTTTCTGGAGAAGTATTTGTACAAGATAGTGACCAAGCCTGCGTCCCCGGAGCGTGTCATCTACCCACACGGGATCAAGTTCAAGAAGTTTCTCTTGATCTTCGTATATTGCAGCGAAGGCAACAATATTCTCACCCTTCCGAGCCACGACGTAACAACGATAGTCCGTCGTGTCAGGTTCGATAGTGCCGGGATAGCGCTTAAGAATTTCCTCAATGACCTTCTGATCTGTCTTCTTTGCCTTACCAACGATAATACCCTGTAGCGCCCACTGTTGCTTCTGCTCTCCCAAACCAGACTGCAAATACCGAAGCCTGCGTTTAAGTGTTTCTTTGATCGATTTATAATCATCAATCGCGCCTTCTTGGACAGTTTTCATATTAAAACTCCGGTAATGCTCGCGCTTTGGTTTTCCGTTCACAAACACAACCATACTTCCAACGGTGGCTGTCCCGCCCAAGTGTGAAATATCATAGCCTTCGATACGACGAGGCGGAGCAGGAAGGCGAACCAAAGTCGCAAGTTCTGTGAGTGCTCCTTCTACTGTTTTGATCTCTGCCTCCCACGCTGCAAATTGCTGCTGCACTTTTTCTTCGGCATTGCGCTCGGCCATTTCTAACAATGCTGATTTTTTGCCCCGTTCCGGCACGATCATGCGTACTGCTTTCCCTCGCCGTTCTGAAAGCCACGTAGCCAGTAATTCGGCTTCAGGCAGCGCTTCACTCACGATAATACTGTCCGGAAGATCCTGCGTATCCTCGTAATACTGCGGCAGAAACTGGGCCAGTGCTTCCGCTGATGATTCAGCTTCACCGCGCAGTGCAAACGCCAGCTGCTCCACCAGTTTTCCATCACGTTCGCGTAACAGCACCGCTTGGATTTTTCCGTGACTGATAGCGAGACCAAAGACGTCTGAATTATCACCAGACGTTCCGGAGACAATCTGTCGTTTTTCAAGATCCTCTATAAAGCGAACGACATCTCTGAGTTTTGCCGCTTTCTCAAATTTTTTCTCTTGAGCCAAGACTCGCATCTGTTCTGCGGCACATTCTTTGATCGACCTCACATCACCCTTAAAGAAACGCTCTACCTCAGACGTCTTAGCACGGTACTGCTCCTGGCTCACTGTTCCAACGCAGAGTCCGCAGCATTTCCCGATCTGATAATCCAGACACGGTGCTCCTGACTGCGGTTTTGCGGCATTCAGAAGATCAAGAGATTTCTTGCACGCACGAAAATGCAGAATTGAATCCAGCATCTCGATAGTTTGATGTGTGCTTCTCGCACCCAAAAACGGTCCGAAATACTTGGCGCCGTCGTTTACCAGTTGCCGCACAATATCGATCCGCGGAAATGTCTCCTGTAAGGACATCCTCACATAGACGTATCCTTTATCATCCTTCAGTAAGACATTGTACTTGGGCCGCAGCTGCTTAATGAGATTCGACTCTAAAATAAAAGCCTCCAGTTCACTCCTCACAACTGTGATGTCAAAATCAGCAATCTGCCGACACATAATCTCGGTCCACGCTGAACGTTTTACGCCCGACTGCACATAGTTTGCCATGCGATGACGCAGGTTCTTTGCCTTACCGACGTAGAGCACCTTCTGGTCTACATCCAGCCAGCGGTAGACGCCTGGCTCGGTTGGAACTTTGGCAACCCTACGCCTGAGTACCGCCTGCTGATTATCTTTTTTCTGAGCCACAGCGGAATCCTACCGTATACTCATGTCCCATGTCCTCGACTCCGTTGATTTCCGCCATCGTACTTAACTATCGTTCACCACGTGACACGGTGCGGTGCGTACAAGCCCTCAAGAAGCAAACTATTGCAGATCAGCTGGAAATTTTGGCAGTAGATAACCACTCTGATGATGAGTCGATCGGTTTTCTTCGAGCCCAGCTTTCGGGTCTGCCGGACGTACGAATCGTAGAAGAGCGAGGAAACCTAGGATACGGTCGTGGAAATAATGCAGCTGCGAAACTCGCACGCGGCCAGTATCTCCTGATCATCAACCCGGATAATATTCTTCCTCCGGAGGGCTTAGAAAAAATGCTCGCAGTGCTGAAGTCTGATGAAAAAATCGGCATTGTCGGACCGGCATTGGTCTACCCGGACGGATCTATCCGCCCATCGGCACGCACATTCCCTCGCCCCGGAGACTTGCTTCGTAAACGCGTTTTCCCAAAAACATGGCATGCAACCTATCAGAAACAACTGCATGCGACCGAGATGATGAATGTGGACTGGCTCGTAGGTGCGTGTCTGCTGCTGCGTACCGATCTCTATAAGGAGCTGAAGGGATTCGATGAACGATTCTTCTTATTCTTTGAGGACATTGATCTCTGTCGCCGGATTCACGCGAAAGGCAAAAGCGTGATGTATCTATCATCACTGAAGGTTCTGGATCGAAAAGGTCGATTAAGTGGTAGTAGCATCTTTTCCCTGTTCACGCGCAAAACAACGCGTATTCACCTGGCAAGTGCCATCAAGTACTTTTGGAAATGGGGATTTGCCGCTTGACCCAATCTCAAACCCTGTTTACAGTGTCCCGGCTATGAAGCAGACAATCTCCCTTTCGGTGAGCAATCGCGATACTGCGCACAATGTGAAGCACATGCGCAAAGCTGGCGATGTGCCTGGCGTTATCTACGGCAATACGATGAAGAACACTGCCATTCAGTGCAATGCGAAGGAACTACACGGGGTGTACGTAAAAGCCGGAGAAAACACGCTGGTTGACGTCGATATGGGTGGCAAGAAAGTCCCCTGCCTCATTCACGCCATCAGCTTCAACCCTGTGACGAGCGCGTACGAACACATTGATCTCTACGCCGTGGATATGACCAAGAAAGTCACAACCAACGTTCCGGTGATCTTTATTGGCGAATGTCCGGCCGTCAAAAACCTTGGCGGTGTGCTCCTAACAGTTCACAGCGAGCTGGAAGTAACCTGTCTCCCCTCTGATATCCCAGCTAATTTCACTGTTGACTTATCTGTCCTGGAAAATCTCCGTGATTCCATCACGGTAGCCAAGCTCAATGTTCCAACGGGTGTCACCATCACCAAATCCCCCGAGACGGCCATCATCATTGTCCAGGAACCACGCAAAGAAGAAGTCGTTGAAACTGTTGTCACCGGTACCGCTGAAGGCGCTGCCGCAGGTGCAACAGCTGATGGAGCTGCCCCAGCCGCAGGAACCCCCGCTGATGCAAAAACAAGCGACAAAGCAGCAGGAAAAGATGCCAAGGCTCCGGCTAAGAAATAAGGATACATCTAGGAACATTCTTCGTTCTTTCATGTAAGAATTTTTCTTTGATGTCATTGAGATATTTCTCCTCACATCAATCAGAGCGTGGCGTTCGCGCCCGCGGTCCTAACGGGTTCGCGCCCGCGGCGGACAAGAAGAGCATCATTCGCGCCAGAAAAGCCTAAGGTATAGCATTGCTTCATGCTACGACGACGCATCGAAAAGAATGATTGCATGATGTTTGTGACGACAAATACTCTACACCGAGAGCCATTATTTACGAATCCGGCATATGCACGGGAGGCCGTGGAACATCTGTATCGTACACAACAACTCCACCCATTTTTCCTCTTCGGCTTCGTCATCATGCCGGATCATTGTCATTTCCTTCTGAATATCCCCAAACCTGAAACAATCAGCCAAGTGATGACAACCTATAAATCCGGATTGGCTCATCAGATTGGCCTTGGGAAAATTTGGCAACCTCGATACGATCTACGTTTGCCAAACGATTCGCGGAAAGTTCTTGAGTATATTCATCAGAATCCAGTACAGGCAAAAATTGTAGATACAGCGGAAGAATATCCTTGGTCATCGGCTTGTGAACGGTTTGATGTTACATCGTTACACAGTGTATGAAGGATACTCATGTGTTCTATGCGGTCGCCATACTGTCTCCGCCGCGGGCGCGAACGCCACGCTCTGTTGGCGGATAGGCATGATAAATACTTCCTACGCCGCAAGCTCTGCTCTCTTAGCCTTGCGAGCAGCCATATGAGCCCGTGTTTTTCCGCTGTGCATATCCTTGTATTTTATAATCTGCCCCTCAAGCTTTTCGATACAGCTATCCAAAGCCTCCAGCGGCATATACTTTCGTGATTCGACATAAAACTTTTTCTTCGGAAGACGCACCGTCACCATCACTTTCACCTGATCACGATCTTTTTTCGTATCACGCTTTTCAGCCTCGACCCGAATGCTAGAGCCTTCATCCTTGAGAAAACGGCAGTACGTAGCCAGCTTTCCGATTTTCTTCGCCAACAAGATCAGTTCTCCATCGTTATAGCGGACGTTTTTCTCAAAGTGTTCGACATGCATGAAAGAGGTGCGGAAGAGGACACATGCACCGTAGCAGAGCCTGGCGTGAGAGGCATCTTCCAAAAAAGTTGTTTTTACTGTATAATAACTAGTGAAAACAAATATCATTCCTATGAATCATAACCTTCTCGCTCTCCGTGTGCAGGAAAGCCGGCTCCTCACCGACAGTGAAAAAACGTACTGGGTTCAACATCTCCCTCGCATGAATCCAGAGCAGATCACGAAACTGGAGACGATTCTGAGCCAGGGAGAAAGCCTACAGTGGACATCTGCGATCCCTAACTACCAAGCCATAAACACACTCATTCCCCAATCCGCCTAATACCCCAAATTCTTATGCCTCCTCCTAACAGACCAACAGAAACATCTGAATCTCAAGCAGGTGAACGTGAAGCAGTCAAAGCGAGCATCACGGAAAAACTTACTAAATTCACAGATCAAATAAACGAGGCCTATCGTAAAAAAGTAACCGATTTGATCCAACTGGATTTGTCGGAAACATCACTAAAAAATATCGACGCACTACTCTCCGCAGCTCAGCAGGAATTTAGCAAAGATCCACAAAAAATCTCAGAAATTCTCAATACGATGATCAGATTAGGCGGTAATGGAGAATTTACAAAAGAAGAATTAGCCCAGGCTCTCGGCGTACCTCAAGTTCCCGAAGCCATGCAGAAGGTCAACGTTGCGATTGGTAAATTAACAACGATCATGGAGGGTTTTACCGAACAATTGGGTGGTCTTGGTTCCGGTACAATGAAAATGCTGGAAACGATGTTCGGTTCAAATACGCTCTTTGGAAGAATCTTCGCTTTTCTGAAAAATACGCCAAAAGCGCAAGAAGCATACGTACTCAAGAAACTGGGAGAGCAACAGAAGACACTCGCGCCAGAGACCAATGTGCAAGCAGTCGTCAATATGCTCCGCGCTCAGGTCGTCCAAGGCCAGAACATTGAACGGACCGCCAAGCGTGCACCAACATACGATCTCGTTCAGCACACGGACCAACTGATGGCATTGCTTGATCCGAAGGTGGATCCAATCACATTTGAAGCTATGCAAAGCGCAGGTCAGACTGCGATCGGCAATTACTCGGGTCAGATTCAACTGAGTGCACCGCCTGCGCAGCCACCTGCAACTCCGGCAGAAACGCCCTCACCAGAATTGGTACGTGAACGAAATAATGTGACAACGCCGAAGTTTGAGACAGAAATATCTACAACTGATCCAACCAAAATGGGAGCCGAATTCCAAAACAATGAATTCGCTATGACAATCGATTCTACACAGAAAAAAATCACTAAAATTGATGGTAAAACTATCGACAATGTTTCGGTAATCAAAGCAGTTAATTCTGCTCCAGCTGCAATAATTTTCAAACTTAAAGATGGTCCAGAAATCCAAATCGAAGCCACTGCACTAAAAGCTGCAAAGCCGACTGATAAGAAAGCTACTGTCGCCGCAAGAAATCTGACGACCAAATCTGACGCATCACTAGAAATTCAGTTCACGTAAAACTCATCCTCTTTTTTTATGGCACCATCACCCGAAATCTTGGAGGATAAAACTAAAGACATTCCTGTTGTCGCGGAATCATCTATAGAAAAACGCGATGAGCCAACAAAAAAAGAAGTTGTTAAGCCTACGACCAGCGCACTTGGAACACTTCAGGAGCAAGTGCCAGTGACTAGCAATACAATGACCAGACTAGAACAACTTGGTGAACAAGAAACTGATCAGTCACTCGAAGCTCTAAAGACTCGCCCAGATAAAGTCGCCGCAGTACTTGCAGAACCACAACAGCCTAACCCTGAGACACCGGCAGCAACCCCTCCACAAGGATTGCTGCAGAACATGCAGGAAACCATATTTGGTGGCGCAAAACAGGGTTTTGAATCCGCCAAGAATTATGTATCCGGTTTATTCCTACCCGAGAACCGTGAGAGATTGTTACAGCAGAGTATTGCTGCACTCACGTATCTTGGTTTGGAAAACACACCAATCATCGGTGCGTGGTTTAAGGCGACAATTGATAACGCAAATCGAAAACTTGCGGTACTGGATATCCAAAAAGTTCTAAAAGAAGAAGATAAGACGCAGCAGTTTACATTTGATGGAATTATCACTGAAACTATGTGGGAAGAATATAAGCTATATAAAAGAGATAAACCTGACACCACTATTCCTCTTCTCCTGAGTAAATACATGCAGGAGACAAAAGAATCTCATCCCAATGAGAAAGTTTCCTTCCCATTCACTTATCTCCTGAAAAAACCGGAAGACAGGCAACAAGAGGCGGTAGCAAAGAAAAATAACGACTATCTCCAGCTGGCCAAAAGTTCGCTGACAAATGCGAGAGCTGTCACCGTGGTCGACGATACGAATGGGAAAGTCACAATCGATCTGGATCAACATGCAGTGACAATCCCTTCTCAGAATATTGGTATTGATTTTCTCACAATCAACAATCTGCTTCTGGCACATTCTCCGGTTTCTCGAAAAATCGAAATCGAAAATAACGGCCTCATCGATCAGAAGAAAATTCGAGTCTACCTCGATACAACCAAAAATGTAGTCACCCATGTCCGCAAGGACGCTAAACCCGAGGTGTTTCAAGCAATGATCAACGGAAAATTGGACAATCTGGATGTATCCGGATCCGACGAGAAGATATTTGAATTAAAATCAGGACAAGACTTTATCCCCTGGACGAAGGTCCCAGCCACAAAGTCTGCCGCCTAACTTCGAGCGTATAGTGCTGGCATGCCCCTCTCGTACTCACAGCTTTCACTGTACCGCCGCTGCCCCAAACAGTACGAATTTGCAATAATAAAAAAGATCGGACGACCGATGAGTGCGGGTGAAAGTTTTGGCAGCAGTATTCATAATACGCTCAAACGCTTTGGCGAACTGGAGATGAAATTGTCAGGAATGAATAAACCAGAGAAACCGCTGCAACTCTTCACTGAAGAATCGGCACATGACCTACCGTCCGAACTGACACTCACAATGCTACTGACGCTCTGGCGGCAGTGTTTCATCGCCGAGGGATACGCAAATCGAGCAGAAATGGATATGAAGCTACTGCAAGGCGAGCGCGCGCTCACACACTTTTTTCACTGGTGGAAGAAACAGACACGCACCGTGGTCTGCATCGAGAAAAGCTTCAAATTTCCGGTAAATGAGGGGAAAGACATGCTGAGTGGCCGCTTTGACCGGATCGAAAAAAATGAGACTGGGCTTCATATTATTGATTTTAAATCATCCAGTCCCCGCAACCCTGAAACTCTGACAACGGATCTGCAACTCTCGGTGTACACGCTCGCAGCACGGGAATTATGGCCAGAGCCAGTTGCATCACTCTCGCTTCTTTTCGTCACCGAAGACGGCATAGCCGAACAAAGAACGACGAAATCCGAGTCACAACTGAAAGACGCACTCACAACAATCAGGCTTCTTTCAGAGCGCATTGCATCAAAAGATTTCGCGGCAACGCCATCGAAAGAAAAATGCTTGTACTGCCCATATCGCAATATCTGCCCCTTCCGAACGGCGTAGGTCTTTTGGCATTGAGACGTGCGCGCCGCACGTCTCAACTCTAGAATGTTCCTCCCGCAAATCCCTTCAACGCCACACCGACAAAATACGCAACCAATGCACAGATCAACCCTACAGCCAGTATTTCCAGTGGTCCTTTGATGAGACGTTCACGCGTCACCCAGCTGCGAAGAAACCCAACAGTCAGAAGCGCGATGGCGGTGCTGATGATTGTGACCATGAAGCGTGATGAATCAGCGATCGGGAGTAAGTAGGGGGCGATCGGAATGCTGCCAAAAAGAACAAACGATACAAATGTCATGAGGGCATGCAGAGCCGGTGTACCGTCTTCATCGGGCGCAATGCCGTGTTCCTCGCGCATCATCGTGTCAGCCCAGACTTGCTTGTTCGATGTAATAACCTCAGTGACACGGTCCAAATCTGCCCCGGTAAAACCTTTGGCTTCAAAAATTTCACGGATCTCCTCTCGCTCGATCTCGGGAATTTCTTCCATTTCTTTCAGCTCTTCCTTGAGGAGCCGTTGATAGTTGTCCTGCCGAGATTTACCGGAAAGATAATTGCCAAGACCCATCGACACAGCATCTGCAAGCACGTTCGCAAAACCCAAAATCACAACAATAGACGATGCAAGCTCAGCGCCAATAACACCCGAAACAACTGCAAACGTGGTCACAATGCCATCATTGGCACCGTAGACGATGTCATGAATGTACGGCCCCAGCGCACTGCCATGCGGTTCGTCCGCTCGGTGCCGCGCTAATGCCTTCTTGATATCCGTGCGATCCATTATTTCTTTGGTGGCTGCTTCTTCGGGCTGTAGTTCTCCTGATCCCGCAGCGACTTCACAGCCTCTTTGAGGTCAGGACGGAAACGGCCCAGAATCTCAATGCTCGGTTCCTTCACAAAGTTACCATCGATTTCTAGCATCAGGATTTTCTGGATCACCGGTGTCATGTGAGAGCGAATAACCGACAAAAATTTGGCAGGAGCCGAAATATAGACCGCCTGAATCCCCTGTTCACGAACCGCTTGCTCGATATGTTTCATCAGATCATTCGCAAACGAATTCATCCGATTCTTCTCGAACTGATTCACGTCATCGGGGCCAGAAAACATACCGCCCTTGCCCCCAGCTGCTGGACTCTGCGTTCGTCCCGGTCCGTCGGAGTACTCTGCTTTCTTGGATTCAAGCATTTCTTTTTCAGCAATGGCGTGCCCGCCAACATCCAGAAGACGACACTGGTGCGAGTCACAAACGACAAGCAGTGTCGGCTTATCAACATCGGGCATAGCATCGGGTAGGCGGATAGTGTGTGACATGAGGAGAGGCGGGAATGAAGTAGTCGGACAGCAT
Source organism: Candidatus Peribacteria bacterium (assembly GCA_943357915.1). Lineage (GTDB taxonomy): Bacteria > Patescibacteriota > Gracilibacteria > Peribacterales > Peribacteraceae > JAGORY01. The sequence continues at coordinate 347 of CALRGQ010000027.1, read as the reverse complement.
TGTCGTCTGGAACCGAGGAATTGACAATCCAGAATCATTCATCGAGAATTGACAAGCTCTTTGACATATATGTGAAACGTAGAGCATTTATCTTTTACTTACAACTTTTCACTTCCCACTTTTCACTTTTACGTGGCCCCATCGTCTAACGGTTAGGACACTTGGTTCTCATCCAGGAAATAGGAGTTCGATTCTCCTTGGGGCTGCCACTACGTGCGCGTGTTAATAGACCCGCTTGCCTTAACAAGAGGGAAATTGGTCGGGTAGACCGACCGCTCTGTTTGCTTTCAAAGTCCTCATGGCGTCAAATACGGTCATGCCTTGTGTGGTGAATTCTGTCTGCTCAG
>CALRGQ010000026.1 GCA_943357915.1 Candidatus Peribacteria bacterium | reverse complement strand
AATCCCCTGCTCAGCGATAAAAACGCTACTCACACGAACCGTTTGCGTAACAGTATCGGGTACCAGTGTTGTCGTGACGGCCATGAGTGCGCCATGCGAAAACAGCATGCTCTGTACCAGAGACGTAAGCTGCTGCTCTGACCAGTTCGTCATCGTGCCTGGAGACACTGCATCAGTTTTTTGTGTCTGCTCGGACGGATGATCTCCACGAGTGATGACTGCTTGATCCGCCTGAAGATCTGCAAGTGCCTGACCGGAAAGCGTCGTACTCAGCACCGAAGCGACCGATGACAGTGCACGTTGCCATAGAAACGACTGTTGCGGGTAACCCGCTCGCTCGAGCTGTTCTGGAAATCCTGCGAAGCGATGCACAAGAGACAGAGCTGAAGAAATATCGACCAGACCAAGTGACACAGCACTCTTCTGCCAAAGCTCAATATGCGGCTCTGCAACCGGTTTCATGAGTGTTGCTACCAGCAGAGGCAGAGTAAACACCATCTCTGACGAAAGCAATCTGTCCTCAGAAATTTTTGTCGAGAGTGCTTCAGAAACATCGTCATCCGTTCTTGGCTCCTCCTGCAAAAGTCTAAGATACAGCAACCGTAGAGCCATCCCAGATGGATCGATGTCATGTGCGAGAGCAGATGCTTTCAAGAAAGTGTCAGCAGTGATGCGGCCATCTTTGATAAGACGAGAAAGGCTCGCATGTTTCAGATCACGAGAAGAATCTGATACGTCCATGATGCTCACATCCTTCAGTAATTTCAGAGCCTGTACACGCTCGGTATACCAGTCCTGAGGTACAGTTGCAGACTGCAGGGCACCAGTTTTGTCGATGACTACTTGCATACCGGGAACAGCAATAGAGACTTTATCGCCACGAGAAACGATGATCGGAGCAGTGAGCGGAACCACAGTGGTTGTGGTGCCGTCATGCAGTGCGACGTAGGAAGCCGAAAGTGCCCGTATTTTTGTCTGCGTTCCGATGCTAAGTTCCGTCAACCCCTGAGACCGCATCAGCACCTGACCTCTGACGAGTACCGAATGTTCGCCGCTTTTGTCAGTCCGCAGCAAAGAATCATGACCAAGTGTTCCTGCCAACAACCATCCAACCTGAAAATTAACCGGTGTGCTAGTAGCACCAAATTTCACTGTCGCCGCACCGGTAAGATCAGCAGAAGTGCCAGGCAGCGCAGCTTGCACTCCCGCAACTGCAAGCATCAGGAATACAGTGAGCGGAAAAGCCACAAAATGACGGTGTGTTTTTTGGTTCATGAAATCCTCATATTCTAGCAGAAAAACGCACTTTTTTGAAGTGTGCAGACTGGCCGAATGCAGTACGATCAGCGCATGCGTATTCTGGGCGTCGATCCTGGCCTTTCTACTGCTGGACTTGGGCTCATCCAAACTGACGGAAAAGGCGGGCTACAGGCTCTCGACTGGCTCACAATTAAGACGTCCCCTACTCTCGCACTACCCGACAGGTTACTGGAACTAGCGACCGATCTTGAGGAATTTTTGCGTGAAGCCAAGCCTGAGATCGCAGTGGTAGAAGAATTGTTTTTTTCGACGAACAAGAAGACAGCCATGGACGTCTCACAAGCGAGAGGCGTGATTCTGGTGACTCTCAAAAAAGCCGGCATCGATGTGCTGAGCGCAACGCCATTACAGCTCAAAACTGCGATCACGGGTGACGGGCAGGCAGATAAGAAACAGATGCAAGCGATGGTAAAACGTATACTCAATCTCTCAGAAACTCCGGAGCCAGCGGACGCAGCTGATGCTCTGGGACTGGCTTTGTTCGGTGCATACACGTACAGGTTTTCATAATGCACAAGAAGACATGATGCGAAATGAAAGAACGGGGCATATATCGATCATCAACGAACCAATTCTTGAGTTCATTCCTGCGAAAGTCAGTCTTGACATAAGAATAATATAGTGTAATAATGTGTTTATGACTAACCGCTCACCAGACGAATCAGATCGAAAATCCACCGGCCAAGACTCGGAAGCTGAGGAAGACTGGGTAATTGCTGAGTACCCAGAAAACGACGAACCTGTAGAACATGCAGTAGTTCCTGGCTCACCTGTTCATGAAACTAACGTTCCTGCAGCACCAGATACACTCTTCGACTCTCGATTGCTGGAGAGATGTGGCATCGTTACCAAGGGATTAGATCAGCAACTTGCCATCTTGGCGCAGCTTCGTTGCATGGACACATCAGCGAGAGTGCAGCAACTTTTACAAGACACTAGAGCTTACAATGACACTCCAGCTGCAATCAATGTGGCCTCTTCTACGGAACGAATACAGATTCATCAGTCTGACCAGAAAATGTTGGAGAGAATTCTTGCAGACGTTCGAATAATTCGTGATGGCGCTTTGAAAACGAAAACTATTATTGCCCCAGGAAAGAGAATACTTCGAAAGGGTTTAGAAAGGCGTGAAACTTCACAATTGGCAGAAACAGTTAAGAAAGATCGTGGTTGGGCAGAATTTAATAGAGACGCCCAAACGAATTTTTACGCAGCTCACGAACACGCAGGAATGGCTGTTGCTCCGGGAAAAGATAGAGGCTGGATAATGTCAGACGGCACGCTATTGGATCATGAAAGAGTTTTAGAAGCCGTCGCAGCAGTCAATGAATTTATCGCGAATCTCCATGCTGCAGTAACGGTCATTCAAGAACAAAAACTGAAAGATTGACGAAGGATAGGGATTTTCCTGACCGTCCTTCGTTTTTCACTTCTTGCCCCTCGTAGCCTTGCTCGCCGGCCATAGTTTCAACGACGGCTGGGCGAAGTGGGGTTCACTTTTCACTCCGCATTCGACGTGTCATTACTTCCACAAATACAAGGGTCAAAGTCTCATCACTCCTCCCCCACCCACTTCCCACGCCGCAAGGTCATCAGTCTGAGCCACCGGATGCGTCGAGGTGATGATCACCTGATGATCTTGTAAATGCGAAAGCAGTGCCTGCTGGTGATGCTCATCAAGCTCTGAGAGCACGTCATCGAGAAGAATAACCGGACGCTCGTTCCGGATGGTTTTAAAGAGTGCAGCATTCACAAACAACATGGCAAGCAAAATCGACCGTTGTTGGCCACGCGATGCAATAACAGATATATCCTTGCCCTGATCTTCTATGCGCCAGTCATCCCGATGCGGACCAGTCGTTGTCGTTTGCAAAATGACATCACGAGAGCGGTATTTTCGGAGTGACTCGAGCAGTGCTTGCTTCGGATCATCACCAGTTGCAGTACACACAGGAATAATACTGATACCGGTTCGTGGTTCTGCCAGACGCTCAAGTTCTGCAGGCAGCAGCTCACTGATCGCTAATAACGCATCGCTTCTGCGAGACATAATCAGCGCTCCAGTCGACGCAAGTTCATTGTCCCAAACATCCAGTTCGCTCTCTTTTGATTCACCCTGTGCGATACGCTTTAGAAGTACATTACGCTGTTTCAACACTCGTTCATAATCCAGTCTCAGAGCCGCATAATCGGGCTTTAGCTGTGAGAGAAGAGAATCTAAGAAATTACGCCGACCCGATGGGGAACCAGTAAAGAGATCAAGATCCTGCGGTAAAAAAATAATTGTCGGGATAGTCCCAATAAATGCCAGAAGTGGCGTCCGCACATCCTGAATAAAATACGCTGATGCTCGCTTAGGGGTTACCTGAAAAACACATTCAACGGAACGTGATTCTTGATGATCAGATTGTATCTGAGCCCGAACTTTGAAGAACATATCGCCAAACCGTACAACGTCTTGTAAATCAGCTTTCAAACATGATCGCCCTTGAGACAAAAGAGAGACTGCTTCGACAATGTTCGTCTTACCACTGCCGTTATCACCATAGAAAAACTGTCGCCCCTGATCCCCAAACGTCAGTTCAAGCGCGTCATAGGAACGGAAATGCTGGAGGGAGAGAGAGGAGATGCGCACGGAGAGAGATTACAGTGATCTCGTGTCCTCAGCACACTGGCATTTCTGGTAGTCAGCAAGAACATCCTCAATCACCTTCAGATACGCCTCACGCTTGATGTACTGCGACAGTTGCTCCGGTAGCACCCAGACGTACGAATCGATCTCATTATTATCGACAGTAACTTTCGCATCCTTCATGGCACGAATAACAACAAAACACAGCTTTTGACCTGCGTTCACAGGATTATGACGCCTAAGAAATGCTGGTGGAAAATCATAGGAATACAGACACGGACTAATATGCGCCACAGCGTCATAGGAAAGACCGGCCTCTTCCATGAGTTCCCGACAAGCGGCTTGCTCCGGCGTCTCCCCCTCTTCTATCCCGCCCTGTGGAAGCTGCCAGGCATCACCTCGGCGTGGTTTATGCACGAGCAAAATAGACTGCAAGGTTGTGCAGCCGTCCGGAGCGCAGGCACTTGATGGCTTGAGGACGAGCGCAGCCACAGCTTGACGGTATTGTTTCACGTCAAAAGCTTAGCGCGAATGCTGCATAGTGAACAGGAACTCCAAAGACCCCGCCGCCTCCGCAGCAGTGGTTCGCAAACCGCTGCCCCTTGAACCGAGAAACACGATTTGCGAATCGTGTCTGCGGGGTGTGGTGGATGTTGCTTAGCTCGAATGCTTTTCTTCCTTGAGCTTGATGTTTTGCCTGGAACCATGCTTATTGCCCGGAATCGTGCAGACCCAGCAGAATTTGATCAGTTTCCTGAACTCTGCTTTTTTGGACTTCAAGACACGGAACGAACCGATCCGCGTGTTGCAGGTTTCACAGTAGCCGGCATAGACAGTACCCTTACCTCTTGGCATAGCTGCGGCAATTTACTAGAAATCGGCTATGAGCGCAAGACCTGTAAAGACGATCAGAAAGCACAGGATTTTGAGTTTCACAGATTGACGCGTGAGAAGTTCCTTGGGAGCCTTGGATGGCACAAAGAAAACGACAAGGCCGGCAAGACCCATGACCATGAAAGGCTGGATATTACTGACGATCGCGACAAGCGATAGTGGACCATGTTTGTACGCCAACGTTCCCGCATATTCTGCGAGGAAAAAACAGACGATGACTGCAGCGTTGATCGCCATGAAATGCCATGACATGCGCATGGTGTTGATAGCGATATGACGAACCTTTGGAAAAAACCACGGCAACGAAAACGAGAAAATCTCTCGAGCAAAAATCATCCAGAAAAAGACAGTGGCAGGATTCACACCGTCATCTATGGCCATTTTTTTGACGATGTAATACGGAAGATACAAAAGCGCGAGTGACGTTACGAGCCAAAGCATGCGATACAGATCAACTTTCTGATGATAGAACGAAAGAATCAGCGAACCACTGATGATGAGTACCGCACCGACTGACTGCATCGTGCCCCATGTCTCACCGAAAAAGAAAAACCCGCAGGCAACCAGTAAGAGTGACAAGATTGACCAAGCAATATTCGTGATCGACACATCAACGTGCTCAAGAACGTGAAAGAACCAAAGATCGCCAAAGTAGCCTAGAACGCCAAAAAACAGTAAAACGGGTAGCCAAGACGTTTCGAGAGGCACAATAAAGAAAAGAACTGCAAGAATCGGCAAACTCAACATTGATTGGCTCCACATCAGTGCCATCGGCTTTTTCTCGTGATTGTGAACAATCGACGAATCGAGAACATTGGTGAGAGCCCACCCAAACGCGCTGAGAAGAACGTAGAAAAGCCACATGACACTCATCCTACATCAAGCAAGATAAATTTAGTGGCCGCTCTGCAAAAAATTAAACGCGCTGTTTGCTGCGACAGTTGCCTCACCAGCAGCCGTCGTGAATTGCGCGAAGTGGTTACTGCCACTCGTAAGGTCTCCTGCTCCAAAGATACCAGGGACAGATGTTCTCTGAGCCTGATCAACCTTCAGGAATCCAAGCTCGTCGATCTCACAGCCGAGTTTTTTTGGCAGATCAACAGCCGGATTGGAACCGATCTCGATAAAGACACCGTCTACAGTAAGCGTTTCGGATCCATTCCAAGGCTTATCCAGCTTGATGCCAGTCACTTTCTTATCTCCCAAAATCTGTACAAGATTCCGCTCGAGAACAAACTCAACGTTCTTCTTCTCTTTCACTTTATCGACCCAGTATGGCTCAGCACGAAATGTATTCTTCCGATGAATCAGATACACCTTGGCTGCTACCTGCGCTGCAATAGCCGCACCTTCCACCGCGCTATCCCCTCCTCCGATCACGGCAACAGTTTTATTTTTATAGAAAAATGCATCACATGTTGCGCAGTACGTGACGCCTTTGCCGGAAAATTCAGCCTCACCCGGAACTCCCAAATGCCGCTTGTTACTTCCCGTCGCAAAGATAACCGTCTTGCCTTCGACAGATTCATTGCCTTCCATCAACACTCTAAAACCACCATCGATCTTCATGACATCTTTAACGAACGCAATCTTGAGCGTCACTTGTTCTTTAAAGCTCTCAGCATGCGCCTTGAACTTGTCCATGAGATCAGGACCACGAATTTCGATTTCGCCAGGCCAGTTACCGACTTCCGCAGCCGTATTTCCCATGCCACCGGCTTCTGCGCCAACCAAAAAAGTCTTCAGTTTATAGCGTGCGCTGTAGATAGCAGCAGTGTAACCGGCACAACCGAGCCCGATGATGATGACATCTTCCATAAGTGAATCATGCCGCCTCGCGCATTAAATGTAAATCAATGTAATACCTGAAATATCCACCCAAATAACCGCTTCGCTCCTTCCACTAATCGTGGCCCTGGCCGATTGAGAAGCGAATCATCAATGACAAACACGTGATTCTCTTGGACTGCACGTAACTCAGACCACCCTGCACGTCTCGTGAGAAGCTCTTTATTTGCCACACTACCAGCACCGCAAATACTCAGAACAATCAGGTCCGGATCAAATGCCCGAACGTCATCCAAGCTCACTTCACAGCTCGGCAGATTTCTACCATCATTATTCACTTTTAATTTTTCACTCTTCACTTCCAGCGGAATTCCTCCAGCAAGCTTGATGATTTCCGGGACCCAATTGCCACTCACCATCGGTGGGTTATGCCATTCTTCGACGTACACCCGAAGTTTCCGAAATAACAAACCTGATTTTCGCTTCGTATCGCTAAAACCATGTTGCAATGTTGCAATCAACGCTTCGGCACGTGGCGTGCAATCCAGCACGATGCCGATACTACGAATATTCTCATACAGATCACCGATCGACCGAGGGTCCTGATGTATCACTGCAAAACCTTCTTTCTTGAGATGTTCAGCCAGCTCGGCTTGGACCAGAGTCGACGTGAAAACCACCTCGGGGCTAAATACTCTCAGTGCTTCTGGGTCGATCTTCTGATGTTCCAGTAGTTTAGGGATCGCCTTCGCTGCATCGGGAAAGTCACTAAATTTGTCCGTACACACTATTTTCTTCTGCTGTTCGAGTGCGAAGAGGATTTCAGTGACCGCTGGTGAGAGTGAAGCGATGCGCATACTACTTACCCCACCTCCACCGTGGCTTTTCACCTGTCAGTACAGAAATAATAACAAGTACTGCGGTGTAGATGAGCCAATATGGGAATGTCACGAGCAGCGTGTCGCTACCCGAATGAGCTGCTGTATCGAGTATCACCGGCGTCAGAGACATCAAAAGCACATACACACCAATGCAGAGCCAGCCTTGCCAAGTAGTAGGCGTCCAACCCCAGCCGTATGTTTTTGCTTTGAACCAGAATGGCATACACACATCATACACCTGACTCCGTTGGGATTATGTCAGGATTCGTACATGTATCCGTCATCAGAAGTACATTCCCCCTCTTTCGTATGGCAGATATGAAATCACTAGAAGCTGAGAAAAAAGCACTGGAACTCAGAAAGAAACAACTCGAAACCGATCAACGAACGCTAGTCGAACGTCAAAAGACGGTTGTACAGCAGCAAAAAGTTGAAATGGACAAGAAAATTATCGATCTCCAAAAAGAACGCGACGCACTGACGAAAGATATCAATAAGCCCGTCTGAAGGTATCTTTCATTATCAGCATTCTCATCGATGCTTCAGCCACGCGCAGTTGCCATCAAGATGCAGTAAGCCGAACTTTTTTGAAGTCACGTATGCTTCCACTCGTGTATCATTTTCCTCTTTGGTTGATTCTGGATCAAAAAGATCATCCCGCAGTGTCACAATGAGAATGCCATCCGGTAAAAGCACGCTTCTCATATCATCCATGAGTCGGTCACAGAGAGCGGCATCATGCTCGAACGGACTTTTCGGTGCATTAAAAATATTGAGGCATGCGATGACGTCATAGGGAGCACGAAACGATGTCATCCAACCGTCTTTCGTACAGTCGAGGGTGAGGTGTCTGTAACCTGCCTCGGGATTTGGACGAATGTCGGTACCCGTGGTGTCCGCACCGAGCTTTGCGAGCATTTCCGCGAAGAACGGCGGATAGCGATCTCGAAACGTATCCTCAAGAATGTAAGGCAACGTGGACCCGCAACCGACATCGAGAATCTTTAAGCCCTTCACATCACCAAGTGCCGCAACCGCATGTACCTCACGCATATCTGCGATATCAAAATCAACACTGCCTTTCATTTCTCTGACGACGGAAAAGAAAAGTTCCTGCGCTGCCAGAAACTTTGGCTCAAGCAGAAGCTGAGCCGGATTCGTTCGGTCTTGTATGCGCTGGAGGTAGGCAAGGTCGGGAGAAGGCATGCTAGAGAATACATAGATACCCAAGCGGAGTTTCAGTGATTTCCCCGCCCCAACTTTCTACCTCCGCCAGCGAATATCGTTTGACCGATGTGAAATCTTTAAGCGTGAAGCGATTCTTCTCAATTGTCTGTATCTCCAAACCAAGTGTCTGGAAATATTCTCGCGCAAGCTCATCCGAAAACTGATCAGAGTATACGGAGATCAACACCTGTGTACCGAGTAATCGCATATTTGCGAGAGCTCCTTCCTCATCGGGAATATAGCCAAGAGTATTATTCAGGCAGAGCACATAGTCGAAATACTCAAGTCCTGCACACGCTTCCGGTACGGTGATATCGCACAAACGCGTCTCAATGTTCATCGCTGCATTCTTAGCATTCTCACGAGCATCCGAAAGCAGATCTTCCTCAATATCGATGCCAACAATATGCAGGTCAGGTCTCTTCTGCTTCAAGTCAATCAATCTTGATCCATTTGCGCATCCGACTTGGAGCACAGAAGCGTTGGGTTTCAGTAACGTACAAATCAGGGAAGACTCCGTGATCCAGTTCTTACGATTTTTGACAGGTAACTTGTCCAGTTCGTCACAGTGAGTGTAAACGGAGGCGGGAGGTTTCATACAGATCTCATATTACATCATTTTGATCGGAGTGAGAGGTTCCCACGGAGTAAGAGTAGGACAACTGTGAGCTCGACGAAAAAAGCATACAGTGGGAACAAAGCCTCTGTGAACGACCAATCTCTGATTGCCAACACAGAAAGGAAGACTCCTACCATACAGATCGTCCATGCCAGTAGATCTTCGCTCTTTGGGTGATGATAGGCTTTGGAGAACGTAGGGATAACGGCAAAGAGATCAATGATCACGGCGAATACGTATGGATAAAATGAGGATTGGGTCGCCCACCAGAGGAGAGAAGTGAGTACCACAAGCGCAAAGCATGTGCGATCAAGAACGCTCACACCTCCCGATCCGTATTTAATGCTCAGTAAGGCTATGAAAATTTGATATGCGGCTCCGACGACAGTGAGTACAAATCCAGCCTTCCCTTCCAGATCATGGTATGTGAAGGCGATGAGTAGCCCAACAGAAGCCCACACGAACCAAGTGACCCGATTGGGAGTGCTCCTGCCGCGCCAGATGGAGATGACGTACGGTATGCCGGAAATCAGGACTACCACACCTGACGCGAGCGAGAGAAAGGAATGCACCTGATGATCCTAGCATTTTTTTGGCTGCGCCACGTGACGCCGTAGGCGTTTTACGTGGTAGTAAAGGTGTCCTAGGTTCTTATCTTCTGGTCGTCATGCTGGATGTGGCTTCGGTATACAGCAAATCTGAGTTCAACCATCAATAGAGAAAAGCACTTGATGGGGCTAGTAAGAGGATTTCTTTCTTATATACTTCTCCTATGCTCTCTCGTTCTACATCCGGCATTATCACCCTTCTCTGTGCTGTCATATTGGCAGCAGCACTTCCTACTCCAGTTTTTGCACTGAGTTGTGCGCAGCCCCCTTCTTTTGCCGATGCTGTATCAAGCGCAGAAATTATTGTGGAAGTTCTACCCAAGAAACTTGTAGTGACGGAAGAAACAGCGTTCGTATGGGACACATATGTTACGCAAGTGTATAAAGGCGAAGTTACATTAGGTTCCATGCTAAGTGTAAGAGAACAGACATGGCCCTCAACGATGTACACCACTTCCTTATATCATGAAAATGAGCCAAAGCTTCTCTTTCTGCGCTCGGACAATTCTGGCGCTGCGCTACATGGTCTCTGCGATTTTCATAGTCGTTCTCTTAAAGAGCGTCCACTGACTGCGGAGGAGCAAAATATTCTCGCTGCTACGCGTCCTGCCTTTGTACCTTCATTTCCTGACGCACAGAATCATCCCAATCGAGATGCAATCGCATATGTCCAAGAACACGGAATCGTGAGGGGATACGACGATGGCACTTTTCATCCTGACGATCCAATGAATCGCGCCGAGTTTACAAAGATCATCACGCTAGCGTTTTTTCCACAAGAAATAATTGATCAATGTGCATCAAACTATTTCTTCGATGTTCCATCAGATGCTTGGTACAAATCGTATGTTTGCCGTGCACGGGATGGATGGCTGCTCACCGGCTACCCAGATGGCAGATTCCGTCCTGATGCGCATATTTCATTCGTCGAAGCAGCAAAAATACTCGCAAATGCATTCAAGCTTGTGCAACGAGAGACACATTGTAACGGCCGATTATGTCCTGATAACGACACGTACGACCATCCGTGGTACGAAAAGTACGTCAAAGCACTGGAGTCGAAAAATGCGATTCCTTCTTCCATTAGTCGGTTCAATCAGACAATTTCACGAGCAGATATGGCGGAAATGATACATCGTCTTCATGCGAATATTCAGACGTCATCCACGACCTCGTATCAGTTCATGTGGGCGAATAAGTTATGTATGGATAAAACGCGTATAGCAGGTGGAACATGTGAATAGGAAAATAAGAACCGTTCACCTTTGTTGGCTGCGCTACGTGACGCCGTAGGCGTTTTACGTGGTGCCATGGGAGGGACTTGAACCCTCAATCCCTTTCGGAAACGCGATTTTGAGTCGCGCGCGTATACCATTCCGCCACCATGGCTTGTAGCATGAACTGCATAGTAGCCTACAGCGTTTTTAGCGCAGCCGCGAGACTGAATTTCGGGTACAATCAGCTCTCACATGAAATCCTACAAAACCTTCCACTTCTCCGGCTACTCCTGGAACCACCACGCAGGGAAGATTTCACTGAAGTACTCGCTAGATAAAGAGCTGCACTTTGAAGAGCTAATCTTTCTGCCGGAGCCGATCTCCGATGAACGGCTGGAAGCCAAGAAGTGGGAAATCGAAAGACTGCTCTTTGCGCTGCATATGATCGGCGGTATTAGTTACTTCAAGACCTGTCTGCCGCGGGCTATCAGCGTTGATTCCGGTCAGTTGGATCAGCATGAAGCCAAGTTCTGGAACACGGTCTACGAAAAAGGCCTCGGTGAGTTTTTCTACCAAAACGATATTGATTTCCGTGGGCTCATGAATTTTCCAGCACACCGAGAAAAAGAAATATTGTCTCCGGCCATGCGCAAAAAGCCAATCGTCAATCCTCTCAAGCGCATCTTGGTTCCGATCGGCGGTGGCAAAGATTCGATGGTTACGATCGAGCTGCTCAGAAAAACCGGCGCAGATATGACACTGCTACGGCTGGAACCACATCCAATTATCGACGAACTCTCGCACGCAGCGGGCTTGCCGATGATGACCGTACGCCGCCAGCTCTCCCCTGCTCTCTTTGATCTAAATGCCGAAGGCGCACTGAACGGCCACGTGCCGATTACGGCCTATCTTTCGGTTCTCTCTGGGCTCATGGCTGTTTTGTACGACTTTGACGCCGTTGCGATGAGTAATGAGCGCAGTGCAAACATCGGCAATGTCGAATTCAAAGGGCAGATGGTCAATCACCAATGGAGCAAGTCAGTGGAATTTGAACGCATGTTCCGCCGCTATCTTTCCGATGTCATCCTCACAAATACCGAATATTTCAGTGTGGTGCGTCCGTATTCTGAACTAAAAATCGCGCAGGTATTTTCACAGTATCCTGAGTACTTCAGCCGTGTCACGAGCTGCAACAAGAACTGGAAAATTCTTGCGAGGCATGATGATGCTGGCGCCGCCATGCACCCGAGCGAAGCGAGTGGTGCATGGTGCTGTAAGTGTCCCAAATGCGCATTTGTCTTCGCGTGTATGGCTGCATTTCTGGATAAAGCCGATCTGCTGCACATGTTTGGAGCAAACTTGTTTGATGACGAGACTCTCGTACCGCTATTTGAGGAACTGCTCGGCATCCGCAACTTCAAGCCATTTGAATGCGTCGGCACACAGGAAGAAACGAAAGCAGCATTTGTACTCGCACATCGGTGTGGCGAACTTGAGGATACGCCTGTTATGAAGATGTTCGTGTCCAAAGTTCTGCCAACGATCAACAATCCCGATGCGCTCATCAAAGAGACTCTTGATCCTACAAAAGAACATTTCATTCCAACGCTCTTCCAGTCCTTCTTTCTCTAACCATGCACATTCGGGAGCTTGCCGGCAAAAAAGTCTGCATTCTGGGTTACGGTCGGGAAGGAAAAGCGATGGCTGCAGCGTTAGAGGAATACGCAAAAGGCTGCACGATAACGATTGCGGACAAGAATCAGGAGGCAAAAATTACGAAATATGAATCACAACTAGGAGAGAACTATCTGAGGAATATCGATAGATTTGACGTGGTTATTAAGTCCCCTGGAATCCCTCCACGCGAGCTTTCCGATCTCAGCCCTACGCTCATCACCACGCCTACCCAAATCTTTTTCGACTCTATTAAAGACTCGGGCGCCATCGTCATCGGCGTTACCGGATCCAAGGGCAAGAGCACGACTTCAAGCTTGATCCATGCAATATTGAAAGCCTCATTATCAAGTAAAAAAACGCCCCTACCCGTAGGGATTCACACATCGCCCTTACCCGCAGCTGCGATTCGCAAATCGCAGCCTCCGGATCAATCAGCGGTTTGCGAACCGCTTCTGCGGGGTGGTGGTGAATCATTTCTTGTCGGTAACATCGGAGATCCCGCAATTGCACACCTCAAAGATGCAAAACCAAACACCATTTTCGTTCTGGAAATGAGCAGTTATCAGTTGATGGATCTCACCGTAAGCCCTCATATTGCAGTCGTTACTGCATTTTTCCCTGAACATCTAGATTATCACGGATCTCTGGAAGCATATCTAGAAGCCAAGAAAAACATCACCAAATTCCAAAAAGCCAACGATGTTGTGTTTTTTAATGCCGACTATCCCGAAGCAAAAAAGATTGCTGATGGAAGTATTGGGACAAAAATGCCGTTCACAAAAAAAGACGCACCAGTGCGTCTAGAAGATATCCAACTCAAAGGTGAGCATAACCTCGGCAATATCGCAGCTGCGTGGAAAGTCTGTGAGCAACTTGGCATCCCAAAAGAAACAGCTATCGAAGCCATCAACAAATTCAAAGGCCTGCCACATCGGCTTGAGTCACTCGGTGTTCATGATGACATCGAATGGGTGAATGACTCAATCTCAACGACACCCGAATCAGCCATCGCCGCACTGAAGGCTCTTGGTAACCGCGTGAGCGTCATCATCCTCGGGGGCCAAGATCGTGGATATGACTTCGGGTTGCTCGCAAAAAAAATCAAAGAGTCTCCTACACTGCGAATGGCAATTCTTTTGCCGGACAGTGGCACAGTGATCGGCAAAGCTCTGGAACACGCTGGGGCAGCTGTCATTCTCTCCAATGCCGAGACAATCGAAGAAGCGGTACACACCGCACGCGTCACAGCCCTGGATCCCAAGCCAGATAACGGCCTTATACCTATCGTACTGCTCTCACCTGCTGCGCCGAGTTACGGGCACTTCAAGAATTTTGAAGAGCGAGGTGAGATGTTCAAACAAGCCGTTCAAGGCTGACATAGGCCAAGAAACGTGATATACTATCCTGATGTCTTTTTTCAGAACCTATCCCAAACTCTTGATCCTATGCCTGTGTACTGCCGCAGCGTATGCGTTGTATGCAGCAGGCGGACTCCATTGGCTGGATGACATATCGACCGGCGGTGAATATGTGGCTATCTTCATCGGCGGACTTTTGTTCAGCTTCGGATTCACGTCGCCTTTTGGCATCGGTGTATTTTTAGAGCTGGGACATAAAGTACATCCGGTCCTAGGCGGTGTTATCGGAGGCATCGGCTCACTCATTGCCGACCTCATTATTTTTGAAATCATGCGTTTTGAACTTTTCCATGACGAAATGTTCCGAATCCGATCGTCACGCATCGTGACCTGGGCTCACGGAGTCCTGCACCATGAAAAATTCCCCGAGAAAATCCGCAAATACCTGCTATGGTCATTCGCCGGCATTGTCATCGCATCGCCATTACCGGACGAATTCGGTGTTGCCCTCGTGAGCTCCCTCACGGATATCCGTGCACGATCATTTGCGGCTCTCTGCTTCACATTCAATACCGCGGGCATCATCCTGTTCCTGTACGCATCAAAATCTCCGGTCTAAGCGCCGCCCGAAGATTGTGCTGGATCCAATCTCTATCCTCGATTTATTGAACCTCACGCCAAGAACTGTCAGAAGAGCTCTTGCAAGAGCGTGACACCGGAATTGGCTCTACTGTAACGGGGCAGCAATATGTTCAAGCACGAAATATTGACTTTAAATAAATGTAAAGTATAGTATTCTTATTCCCCTTACACACTATGAATAGTCCTTCAACGTCCTCTACCCTTGATTCGACAAGTGAGTTTCGTGATATGGTGCATGTTGTACTTAGAGATATTTCACAAACCGATTTACAGCCAGGAGGTCCGCAAGTAGATTTCCCTGTGCTGGAAAAATATATCGAAAACCAGCTTACCGAAAGCAGTAGAACATATGTTAGTAATCTGACTAATAAATATAGCACTTGGTATGCAGGCTGCTGGAAAGCTTTTGGTGAGTCGGTATCCAAAGAAACTGATGAAAATTCACAGTAGGCCTAACCACCGCCAACTTTCACTTTCGCCGGACGGACTACTTTGCCGTGTAACTCGTAACCGTCTTCTAAAACCTCAATCACCGTGCCTACCGCACCTGGTACCTGCATGAGCACTTCATGCCGCTCAGCGTCCAGTGGCTTACCGACGGATTCGAATCTGATGAGCCCCATCTCTCCTACTTCTTTCAAAAACTGCTGCTCAAGAGCAACTATCCCCTTCACCCACATATCTGCTGAAAGATTTTCAGGTAGATGTTTGAGTGCACGCTGCAGATTATCGATCGTCGGTAGTAACTTGAGAAGTACGGCTTCAGACGCAAACTTGCGAATTTCACCTGCCTCGCGCTCCAGACGAATCTTGGCATTTTGCAATTCAGCTTGAGAGCGTGATGAAGCCTCAGAGTACGTTTTGAGTTGCTCGGTCAATTCTGCAACTTTTTGCTCAAGCGCGGCAAGCTCATCATTCTGAGCCTGTGCAGCTTGTACTTTTGCTGCAAGATCATCGTTCGATGTTGGATCCGGTTTGGTCATGCGAAAATTGTAGCAGGTTATGGGTTAATGGAATTTTTTCGCTTGCTTTTGAAAATCTCAATTGTTTTCGCCCTTGCTTCTTCTGACCACGTTTTAAGCTCCGGAAAATCAGTTAATCCAGTACAAGCATCTCGATAATGTAATTTCTTTTCACTTCTATCAATAGTCCAGTAGTGGAATTTATTGTTTTCCCAATGTGCTTCAATTTGCCAATAATAAGCAGGACATCCTTCAGAAAAATCTACAGACTGACCTTTGGGTATATCAACTACGCTTTTCAACATATTATTTTGAATGTCATAGATTTTGATGAACTCAGATTCATCATCCTGAAGAGCAAATCCACTTTTTCGAGTGACGACAACTGCAAGCCACTTGTAATTTTTATCAAAGCGATATGCTCCATGAAAGCCATCTTCCTCTGGGTGTTTCGGATGCGAAGAATCTATGTCTACACTCACCATTTCTTTCGTTGAAAGATCAAGCCAGTAATATTGGGAGTCTGCAGGCCAGTCACCGAAGGATTGGGCAGGACGACTACTCAAAAACAATTTATTATTCTGATGCCCAAGGATCAATACATCATTCGGGCGATCTACATCACCCGTTACTTCCGGGTAAAGAGTTCGCATATTTTCAACGATGTATTCTACCGTATTCGTCTTGTAATCTATTCGTACGAGCGAATGAACAAACACATCTTCAAAACTGTCCGGATCTGAGAGCAACACATATTCAGGTAGTTTTGTTGTGTTACGATCAAGCTGCTGTTGCAAATCCACATACACGAGGCTCCCTGTCCCACCATCAGATGATCTTCTATACAGAGAATAAAACTCTCGACGCTCACGCAGAGAATAACGCTCTGGCCGATTAGTAGTGAATGTACGAATATAAAATTCCCCATGTGGTGATGTGATTTCCTTTTCCAATTTGTTGATTGTACCAATGCAATCATTTTCAGCTTTTTGTACGTCAGCCTGGCAATCAATTACTTTTTTTGACGTTGCAGTATTCTCTTCAGGTAATGAATTTTGAGATTTCTTTTGTTGTGCTGAAAACATGAAAAATATCATGACGCTTCCCACCAGACATCCCACGATAAATGCCAGAACTATAGATACAGTTGACCTCATTTCTCAAATCATACCATGCCTACCTCATCAGCAGGGAGTCTTCACGATCTCGAATGCAGAACTACTGCCTCTAACCCATCCCCTATCGCCTCAACCCAAACTCTTCCGGATCACTCCAGCCTCCACAATCTCGCGGCTGATACTGTCTTTACCAAGATCCGGTACTTGCAGTCGCTGATAGATTGAGGACGTAAGATTACGATGCAGAAGGTGATGCGGTTTCTCGGGGCCAAGATCAATCTCAAGAATCTTCCTGATCGCATCAATCCCCTGCTCGATATCCCGAAACACGCTTTTCTTCTTGGCCATCATCGACAGGTTTTCACGGTTCAGATATTTGCCGGCGTGTTTCAAATCTTCACGCAACGCGGGATAATACTGTTCGACTGTTTCCAGAAGTCCAGCTTCTGCAGCAGCGACTAATCCCCTACCGGTTGCAATCAATTCAGGAGGAACGCCCACGGAATACAGCGCAGCCGTAAAGCCGATGGCACGCGGTAGGCGTACTTTTCCAATGCCACGGCTGTAGCCAAAAAGTCCGATGTGCTGCAGTCTCTCGCGCCGCTTCGGTAAGTACGAAGCAACTTCGTTAATCAGCGGAGAAATCGTTTCAATCGTTGGTTTCCAGATGTCTGAAAATAGCGCACACAGCTTCATAATTTTTTTCTTATCACTATCGGGAATAGAAACGATTCTGCGCTTAGGCGCTTCTTTTTGGATTTTTAGAAGAGCCTTCTTTACCTCGTCTTTCGGATAGTCATACCGAAATGCTGACTGAATAGAATAGGTGCGTACGCCGGCATACTGCTCCAAAAACGTATCAGTATACTGCGGATTCACACTGCCTCGAAACGGCAATGAACCGGTGCCAAGGACAGGATAGACATCCATATCAAGATCATCAGCAACCTCTTTAGCGACGCTCAGTGCGACTTTCACAGCCAAAACCGCAGGAACCAAACCGGCGTTCATCGCCGGATCCGAACGGGCAAGAAAAAGCCGCTGGCCTCGAGCCTGTGCGTCTGGATTCTCTTTCACAAGCTTCGTCCAATACGGCCGAAGAATTTTGTCGATACTCAGAAGTGACGGAACGTCTTCCACGAGCGGCGTGACATCGAAAAGTTTTAAGAGTTCCGCGTCGACTTTTTTGCCCCGATGAAACACTGACCGATGGTAGCCCGCAATCTCGTTAAAAGCTTCGCGAACACGGATCGGCTGAAGCGCGCTGGTCGTGAGTGGTAAGAACATCTCCGTGACTGGCGGACGTGATACTCCGATGTCCCTTGCAAGATCCGAAAGCGCCAGAATATTCATGAACGCCCTCGCCATGCGGTGTATTTTTTCACCATCGAATGCGGGAATGCGATACGTCAGATGAATATCTGTACCGAATGGATGTGTTCTAAAAAATTTCTCACCGCGCGAAAAAAGCTTCTCGCCCACAGCTTCGTCCACATACTTCCCTTCCCAATCCCACATATATTCATCGATCGGAAGTTCTTTGAAAAGAATCATGACTTCTTCGATCTCATCCTGTGTTGTCACAAACGCATCATCCTTCCACCATGGGCTCCCCGCATTATCAGGGTGCTGCGTCGCCATGGTCACGGGGACGGATCGTCTCATGGCTATACCGTATCACACCCGATATGAATGGTCGAAAGTGATATTACTGAGTGCACGGCACCTCCGGATCCGCTATGCAGTTCTCCGTTGGCGGATCTCCGCGCTCAGGACACGTGCGTGAGTACAAACATGCATCGTCTGTGACCATACGGATTTCTTTGCGCAGTTCCACCGGATCCTGAGTATCCGTAATCAGAAGCTTGTCATTATCCTGAAAAACATAGGCTGACCCTTGCGGCTCCTCCACGCCGTTCACAAAAAGCTTCACCGTATATGTTCCTGAAGAGCGTTGGCACGTCATACAATCAAGAAATTTGAATGCCGTTCCTTCATACCGCATATTCTGCAGTGATCCCATGAAATCCTGCAGCGTCTGACCGGGCTTGTGCCGATGAATAACACGACCATTGCCGTCATGTAGATGCAGGTACGGATGCAAAACATCTTTGTGCTCCAGATCTGTCGAGCTTCCGGACATGAACTGAGAAAGTGCAAAATCAACCTGTTTACCTTCGATCCAGACTGCAAAATCAGCATGCGTATGGTTGGGGTCAGGATTTTTGGCTGGTTCCTGTGTACATGCCACAAGTAGTAGTAATAGTCCGGCGAAGAAAAATGTAGAATTGCGCAATTGTATTAAAAGAAGAGATACGTATTATATCAGTATGTCATCTGAATCGATAGCCCGTGTGCT
>CALRGQ010000025.1 GCA_943357915.1 Candidatus Peribacteria bacterium | reverse complement strand
TGAACACTTTTCAATTCGACCTCACCGGTTGCGATATGAGCGATGATCTCATCTCAAAATGTGCAAGCATCCACCAAAATTCTCTCCCCACTTTTCTTCTGTGATATTCTCTCCTTACTCATGACTTATCATCGGGGTAATCTCAGGGTAGTTTTCGGATGAGAAAATACTGTACTGGCGGCTTATCCTGTATCATCACTGAAAACCGATCAGGAATTCTGCAAAGCGCTTGGGCATATTCAAGGAGAGTTCCTTGCGATCCATCCTTTTCGTGAGGGTAATGCACGTACGATCAAATTGGTGACAGATCTGCTTGCAGTACAGACTGGCAGGCTGCCCTTAGTCTATGACGATTCGGATACAGGAAAGGCGAGATATATCGAAGCTGCTAAAGCAGCAATGCTACAGGAGTACGATTTAATGATTGCTTTTATCCGTAAGGCTCTTACCGCTTCGCAACCTTCTTAATTTCCTCAAGACACTCTTTGCGTGTTGTTTTTGTGAAGCGAGGTAGCCCCTCAATGACGCTGTTGCGCTCGACACGATCAAGGATGATCTGATGCCGCACCGCGTCGTTGCGCAGATGAGTAGAGAATTGCCGAAGGGGAATCCCTGTGCCGAATGTCATGGATGCATTATAGCATGAATAAGGGCTATTTACTGTTAGAAATTTGCTGCTTCCAAGGAGTCAATGACTTACACACCCGAATAATTGGCGCTCTTTCGCTCATTATTCAGAGGACGGGATGACGCATCGGTTTAATTTTGTTGTGTATTGAGCGTGACAATTATTCATGACATGTCTACACTTACAGAATGAGGAAGTACCTTTTCTCTCTTCTCCAAAAAGCAGGTTTTCGTGATGAGGAGGCACAACTGTATTTAGCGCTGCTTAAAGTGAAGAAAGCAACGCTGATGCAACTGCACGTACAAACGAAAATGAGCCATACGACGACGTATAGAATGATTCATCGATTGATAGATCGTGGATTGATTGAGCAAATACCACTCAATAAGAAGCAATCTGTCTACAAATCATTGCCACTATCTGCTTTGATGAGTTCAATTGAAAAAGAAAAATCCAGAATGCAAAAGTTGCAGTCATCGCTCAAAAAATTCGATTATCTTCTACCCTACATGGATCTGGACGATACGAAACCGTCTTCCGGTAGTTCTGTGGACGTCTACGAAGGCATCGATGCATTTCATGAAGAGTATCTCAAATTACCGGAACTCGGCCATGATGAATTCTTAGCCATCGGATCCTCCGATAGCTTTTGGCAGGCAAGCAATGCAAGTATTGATTCCCCGCTTGAGAGGTCTTTTGTCAGCAGACGGCTTAAGAATAACGTCTATTCTCGCTCGATGATGGTTGCATCAAACGATGCGGAGCAGATCGCGAGTAATGACGCAAAAGAAAAGAGAACGACAAAAATGAAAGAAAAGTTACCGGTGATGACCAATATGTTGATGATGAGTGGAAATCAGGTGTCGCATTTTGTGTGCGATGCCGATTTTCCGCACGTTATCGTCATGCGCGATCCTGAATTAGTAGCGATTCATAAAAACTATTTTGAGGCTCTGTGGAAACTGTAATGGTTTTCATCCAATGTACTGAAAGAAAAGAGTAGTACTTTCTCTCTCCAGGAAGCCCTATTCTCCAAATCTTGGCGGAAAATTGATTTACTTATTGTCTCGGTTAGGCTTTCCACGTTTTCCTCACTTCTCCCATGAAATCCGCAATCATAATCGATGAATCGTTACCGATCGGTTTACTGGCAAACGCAGCAGCCTGCATTACAACAGGGCTCTTTCATCATCAGCTACAAGCGTATGGCCCGGAAATCCATGGCACGGATCATACGTTCATTCCCATCACGAAGATTCCTATTCTTATTCTCAAGAAGGGAAAGAAGGATTTCAACGAGATTATCAGACGGATCAAAGATGTAGATCTTCGTTGTATGATTTTTACGAAAGAAGGACAATCCACGGCAGACTATGATGAATACATCAAACGCACAGAGGGAAAAAGTTTATCTGAATTGCACATAGTAGGCATAGGAATCATCGGTGATGATGTACAGGTGACCAAAGTGGTGGGGGATATACCGCTATTGAAATAAGCCTATGCCTTTGAAACATCCAAATATCGGCGAGTTAATGGTCGCAGTTTCTGCATTAAAAGCAGCCAAGGTTCTTTCACCGGAAAGTGCTGACGTTGCATACGAAAGAATCCGCAGCTTAAGTGAGGAGATAGCACTCCGATGCGGATTTGAGATCAATCAGGATAGACGACCACCCTTGGTATTAAGTTTCCATAAAGATCTTTCATCAGAACACCCGATCAGAAAACTATTGCCCGAAGCAAACCTCAAACGCTTAAATCAAAAACATGGCCGATTATTGATGCTCCTTTTCGAAAATCGAACGAGAGCCGTTCTCCATGATGAATTACTTGCAGCAGGCTGGGAAGGTGGGAAAGGCTCGCTCGCTTCTCTGGGGCAACGAATAAAAGAAATTCGTGACCGGATAGAGCCACATATGGAGATTGAAACTATTAAGGGGCAAGGATTCCAATTGAAAATTAAGTAAAAGAATTTTTTTTGTACGAAGTCGTTGCCTATTTCTGTCACTGTCAGTGCGCGGTTCATTGCTCAGTGCGATACAAGGGGTGACGTCGTAGCCTGCGGATCCGGTCTCCAGGCGAGATTCGTTTTCGCTTTGATCAAGCTGGCGTGCGCAGCACGACGGTCTTGTTCTTGCCGCGAGGCGGTGGACCTTTTTTGCGGCTTCAACGCCTCATGCGCTTTTCTGAGGGCGAGATCGTTCACATCACTTGCGATGGCGAAGGCGACGACTTTTTGTGCTTGCTGATAGAATTTTGCCACTTCATATGTTGGTTGGTTGGACTCTGCTTCGCGCTGCAGAGCGACTGCACTGAGCGAGGCAACCTGCTGACGGACGGATTTCAGAGACGTCGGTGGCTGAGTGGTGACTGCGAAGGCCAGTACGCTTGCTACAACGACGTTCGACAAAACCGCGAATAGTCCGCCGAGGATCACCCATTGATAGCGTCTCATACGCAGGGAGGAATATTTTTCGAAGATCGCAGTGCGTAGCGCAGCTTCTTTCGTCAGGTTCAGCGCCGGAACAAAGACGAGTGATCGAAGAAAAGATTGTATCCCTTCGCCGGGCTCCCAGCGAGAAAAAAGGCGAGCAGTTGCCTGTTCTATCGTTGCATGGCATTGCCGTAGTTCCATCGTACATATCGTTGCAATCTGGCGTTCCGAGAGGCCAACGAGCAGTGACAGCACAAGGAGACGTTGATCAGCAGGCCTCAGTGTCCAGAGTGCCTCATGTAGGGTGGACGCTGTGGATTGTTGTTTGGGCGACACCAGGTGCAAGTTCGGCAAGTACACGCGATCCAGATCCGCTATACCGAGTTCCTGCTGTTCGGCGATTGCCTTGTCAGCCTGTTTCAACGCTGTGTGTAATGACAGAGAGCCGAACCAAACGTACGACAGTGTTTTCGATACCATCGACATATAGACCTCTGCGAGAAGTTTGGAGGCCATCGTCTCCGAGCCACACCGGTGATACAAATATGCATAGACGATTTCTTTCGTTTGGTCGACGAATGTCATGAAATCGTTGACATGATATCGGCTTATTCTTGCTGCCGGTTTCGTTGTCGAGCCGTTGAAGGATTGGACGGGACTCATGAGCCGATGTGGAGAAGATCCTGGAGTGAGCCCACAAGACGTGCGAAAAAGGTTGTGCGAGACGCGTCCTCTAGTCGATGAAGATAGCCAACGACGCACGCGGATGCCTCTGATACGGATCTGCGGCAGATGGATTGAGCCTGCGGATCGCCAATATTATTGAGATCGGTCATCAGTGCGTCAAAGTCGGTCACCAGATCAAATTCATTCTTATCCTTCAGCTTTTGTAACATGTTCTGAACACGCTCTGTTTCCAGAATTGATTGCAGGACTTTTGCCTGGTCGACGATGCTGCCATTTTCAAAAATACGCCGTTCCTGATCTGGTGCTTCGGCCGCAGTGCGGCTCAGAAATTGGTTAGTTGTTTCCGTCGGTTCTTGGCGCGTCGGTGTGTCGCCTTTCTGCGCTATGTTCTCCATGTAATCCTTCATCGCCGGCGTTTGGTCACTCGTTTCCAGTAGCTGCTCGGTTGTGATGTTTCCTCCACGGTTCAACTGCGTGTCAAAGCGCACGATGACTGCCGCTGCCGCCGTGATATTTTTGCTGTCAGTGCCGGAGAGTGCTGACTGGACACCATGGACGAGTGCTAGCGTATTTTGTTGAGAAACCCCATATTCTTGCTGCATGGAAGGTGCAAGCTTTTCGATGATCTGCGATTGGTCCTTCAGTTGTTTCAGCAGCGCAGGCATATCATCCGGCACGACTGAACCGATGGCATCTCGCCATGTGGTGAGCTTATTGGCAGATTGTATTGGATCCTTCGCGTTGATCCCGGCTTCGGAGAAACCGGTGTACTTTTGTGCGATCAACCAATGTTGCTGGGTTGAAGCATTGATCTTCGTACGTGTTTGTAGCGTTTGTGCACTGATATCTTGGATTCCATGATTTTCCAGTTCCTTACGCGCGATATTGAGATCGATTCCGAGAAGAATCTTAGGATCGATGCCGCGGTCCTGAAGCAACCGGCTTCCCAATGTCGTCTGCGCAATGCGCCGCAGCATCCATAACTGCCTGAACCAAGTGTACGTCTCTCTCGTTTGGTTCTTAGCCTTGACCCATGTTGACAGCGAAGTATTCATCAGTGAGCGCAGAGCAGCTATGACGCTTATAGAAGACGGTGTTTGATAGCCAGGATCCGCGTCATTGTTATTTGAGCGGCTGGCGGAAGATGATAACGGCGTTTGATCGTTAGGATCCGTGTCATTGTCATTTGAGCGGCTAGCGGAAGATGAAAAAGAGCTAATGGGATCTTCTGGCGTCTCTCCAGACGTACTCGATGAACTCTGTACTGATGATTGGAGAAAATCCTGCCAGAACGTATTGGAAGAACTTGCATCCGAACTGCTCAAAGATGATGGTAATGACACCGCTGAGGATGGCAATGATGATGCAGGTGCACTTGAACCTAGCGATGACGGAATCGTGGACGGTGATGGATCGGGCAAGGCAGATGCTGACGATGCAGGTGCACTTGAACCTAGCGATGACGGAATCGTGGACGGTGATGGATCGGGCAAGGCAGATGCTGACAATGCAGGTGCGCTTGAACCTAACGATGACAGAACCGGGAATGACAATGCAGGTGCGCTTGAATCCAACGATGACGGTACCGGGAATGACAATGCAGGTGCGCTTGAACCCAACGATGACAGAACCGGGAATGATGATGTTTGGGCGAGAGCAATGGTCTGTCTATTGTCCATATCCTTTTTGCTCGTGCGCGTGCTCATGGTCATGAACACGATCGCAATGACGATGCCGAGAGAGATGCCGGCGGTGAATCGTTGTTGTATAGACGTGTTTTGGAAAAAAATTGCTGAGCGTATACTAGGATATTTCTACCCGAATGATAACCCCAGATTGTTTCTCTGCGGACACCTCTTTCCTCACTAAAACCCAGTTCCCTATAGGCACCGTACTGATGGACATATTTGGTGATGTCACAGCAGCAATGCCTCTTGACTTAGAAGATCCGCCCTGTCATCTCTGCGATGTTGATTTTGTAGATAATGCGTTGATTCTCAGAATTTTTCGGAACGACATCGTCAGGCAGGAATGGCAATACACCGTCAGTGTTATTGATGTGTTTTGAGAGGAGCACTACGGCAGCCTTGGAGTTTTCACCACTTAGCTCTTCGTAGGTTCCCATCAGAATGACACTCCGCCAGCGTCCCTTCATATAGTCTCCGACCTGAATGCAGACACGTGGATTTTTCCGCATCATCGCAATTTTTTTCCCCACGTGCGTATAACCGTAGATGCCGCCGTCATGAAATACGTACGAGATAGGTACTACGTACGGCTCTGATGAATCGCAACACCCAAGATGCGCATGTTGGCATGACAGCAAGACGCTTTCGATGTCGTTTTGGTCGAGCGATGCGGTCATAGTGTGGAAGAGAAAACTTGTAGATTGTAACAGAGAAAAGTCATGAGAACACACATCAGCTATAGTGTGAGTCTATGAAAGAAATGATGGTTTTCATTGCGGTGATGTTGGCAATTATCGGCAATGTGCCATATCTGCGAGATGTCATCACGAACAAAATACAACCGCATCCGTATACCTGGCTTGTGTGGTCCATTGTATCCGCAGTCACTTTTTTTGGTCAGGTTGTGAAAGGTGGTGGTATGGGGTCGATCCCAACAGGAGTTGCTGAAGCCTTCACAATCATTATTTTCTTATTCTCTTTGCGTTATGGATTTCGGGATATCGAAAAGCGCGATACGTATTTCCTTATTGCTGCGCTTCTCGGACTCATTCCTTGGGCTTTGACGAGTGATCCAACTTTATCTGTCGTGACTGTTGTTAGCATCGATATCGTGGCATTCATTCCTACTCTTCGCAAAGCGTGGCACCGACCCAAGTCCGAAACGTTCACTGTGTACGCCATGAATGTCCTGCGCCACATCCTCACACTTTTTTCGTTGGATGCGTACAACATCGCAACCACGCTTCATTCGATTACAATGATTGTGACGAACTCTGTGATGACACTGTTTATTGTTGGACGAAAGCGCAAGGGTTGAATTTGCTGACAGTGGTTGTTCTTGGTAGCTCGAAGACTTTCTCAGACTGGTGTCATCTTCGCGACGTATGAACCGGTGGAGGAGCTGAAGACGGGGGCTTTTGCGGGGGATTCGGGGCGATAGCGGATTTGTGAGATTTCTTCTTCGGTAGGTAGTTGTCTTTTGATACGACGGACATCCCTAGTTCTTTTTCAAGTTCCTTTCTCGCATTCCCAGCCACTCTTCCACCTCTATTGGCATCGTGCTTCAGTTTCGGCACACCTTCTGTTTTTTCCAGTCTATGAATTTCTGTCGTTGATCTTTCTCCCAGCATGGTAAAAATCAGTTCAAAATCTCCCATATGGTCGCGTAGGTTTTCTCGTTTCAGTCCTTTCAGTTTCTTGTACTCGTCTGGCGTGACGCCAAACGTGGCTTTTGATATTTCCGCGGTGAGAATTTCATAGTCTCTATGATCGGTAGCGCCACGCTGTTTCCACTCATCCGTTAACTCTTCACGAATGGCGATTCCGCGCATTCGTTTCTCAATCCAGTCATCGTTGTAGCCCTTGAGCTTGTAGAGCATCCGTGTGCGCTTGGTTGCCAATTCTGGATCCTCAATTTCCTGTACGCGCTCGTAACCTACTTTCGCAAGCCACCGCTTGAACGGCTCTGCTTTTGGCGAAGGGATGGACTGGATGATACGGAAAATACCTTGGGTGTTGGCGCAGTCTGTCTCGCGTAACTTTCCGTCAGGCGCCGGAAGTTTCAACCCGTGACAAAATGTCACGACTTCACTTCCTTCTTCAATCAGCCTCTGTTTTAGCTTTCTCCAATAGGCTCCTGCATCGATGCTGTCTGTAAGAGCTCCGCAAATGTCTGTCACAGAAAACCACCACTCATTCTGATGGATAATTTTGCGGATTTCCTTGCCTCGGAAGAGAGAAATGCGCGCTGATGGGAGTGGGGGAGTATTCATGGATGGTACTATCGTAGTGTACGAGTGTACACCCTAGGAAGCAAGGGGATTTTCTGTATTCTATATTCTATGCGTTAGAGCTGGCAGCACCAGATTCGATAAAACTATTTGTACTCTTCATTCGTAGCGTATACTGAGCACTATGCACCGAACTATGCGTATTGGAATGGGCGTCGTCTTGGGGATCCTCGCTCTCTTTGTCATCCTCTTCATCATTCGGTGGCCGCGAAGTTCCGCGCCGCTTTTTGCAAGTGTGGGGATCGAACAGGGCGACAATAACGGGATCCTTCTATACATCGAAGCACGCACCAGCGGCTACTGCGGTGAGACGACTCTGTCTGGAGTGGACTTGGCATATGAATCGAATACGCTCCATGTTTCTGTCGGGCGCATCCAGGGAGCATCGCCGCTCCTCCTCAGATGCAAAAGCCTGAACATGGCAGTGATGAAGAAATCGCTTGATGCGGGATGGCTACGCGAGATAACGGACGCGGACATCGTCGTCCCAATCGCAGGTCAGCAGAACGTGTTCCATCTCACGCGCGCAAACGGCGTCCTACGGATGACCCAAAAATCAGGCATGTCCGCGGAGATGGAAGGCGGAAAAACGGCAGAGAGCATGGAGGTGCCGTTCCCGTGATAAAAATTTTGCGTAGTTCCCTTGGGTATTGATGGCCGCGCCACGTGAACGCTTGCAGCGCACTGTGAGTGATTTTAGGTGGCAGCGCCAAGCGTGTGAGTTGCACACTCTGTGCTTAGACCATGAACTCAATCCTGTAGACTAGCTGCCAATGTCTTCGATTCGTTCGAACATCGGTAAGCTCTATGTCCTCAACATGATGCTCAACGCCTTCACGATTGTTCCGGTGCTTGTGCCTTTTCTGCAGTCAAACGGCTTATCATTGCATCAGATTTTTCTTTTGCAGGGAGTGTATTCATTTTCTTGGGTTGTTGCGGATATCCCGACTGGTTATCTCGCAGATGTTTGGGGCCGCAAGAAAACTCTCATCACGGCCTGCATATTCTTTTGTCTCATGGCCATTGGATATACGTTTGGAACGGATTTCTGGCATTTCTGTGCTTGCGCAATATTGCTCGGCATAGGCGTGGCACTGACGTCGGGCACGATAGAGGCACTGACGTACGATACGCTCCTGGAACTTGGCAAAGAAAAAACATTCAGAAAAGTCTGTGGAAACCAGAATATCACTGGCTGGCTCGGGGTTGCGGGGGCGGGGATTCTCGGCGGACTTATCGCATCCTATAGTTTTCGTATGTCAGCCGCTGTCATGCTGTTATTTTTTGTGGTCGGCTTATTCACTGCCTTGTCACTCCGTGAACCAAAACGGCATAGTCTGACCCAGAAAGGGCATATCAAAACGATGATGCGAATTTTTTCTGACACGTTGTTTCATCATCCCGTACAGCGCAGCATCATTCTGCTTTTCAGTCTTATTGGTGCTCTGACCTTCAGCTTGGTATGGTTTACACAGCCATATCAAACACTCGTGCATATGCCGATTTATCTTTTTGGCATTGCAAATGCCGTATTCATGGTCGGTTTGATTGCCGCAACGAAATCAGCTCAGTATCTTGAGAAACGCCTTGATGATCGGTGGTTGCTTGTACTTTTTGCCGTGATCGCATTGGCCTCATTTTTTGCATTAGGACTCACGGCATCGGTCTACGGACTTTTGTTCCTGCTCATTGGCAGATCAACCTATGGTGCACTCAATCCGCTCACTGCAGACATGATCAATCGTCTCACAACGTCTGATAGACGAGCTACGGTCCTTTCCATCCGAACCTTTCTCTACAATCTTATGTTCTCCTTTGCTTCACCGTTCCTTGGGTACATTGCAGGTGCTTTCAGCCTCAATGAAGCCATCCTGATCACAGGAATCGCAGGAACAATTCTCGCTCTTCCAATTTTCTTGTTACTGAGAAGTGTGTGGCATGAATTGCCGGTTCGGGTTTGAAGGTGACAGCCGCAGACTTTTTAAACATGTGTATTCGAGCGATGATTCATTGGTACAAAGTCCTAGATTTGTTCTTAGACTAGTAAATGGGGTGAGTCTTTTATCTCTATTATAGAGAGAATGAAGGCTATTTGATGCTAGCATTTGGCTGTTTCTTAGAAGTCAATGACTTGCACACCCGAACAATTGGCGCTCTTTCGCTCATTATTCCGAGGACGGGATGACGTCTTCGCGCGCTATTGGCATAGTGCGAAGGGTGAAAAGTCGGGATACACTCCAGCGAAGTTTCACACAGGTGAGTACGCATCTCTCACTGACAAAATCATACTGTCACACATACGAGGAGATGCCTTCATCGGCATTTACCCGCTTTTCAAAGACAACTCGACGTGGTTTCTCGCGGTCGACTTTGACGGAGATCGATGGCTGACAGAAGCGGGACGTCTTATCGATACGGTAACGAAGTATGACATTCCGTTTGCTCTTGAGCGATCAAAATCTGGTAACGGCGGACATGTCTGGTTTTTCTTCCAGAAACCCGTTCCTGCTTGGAAAGCGCGGCTATGGGGCAAATATCTTTTGACGGAAGCCGGCATCACCCGCCAATCGACGTTTGATAGGATGTTTCCGAGTCAGGATGAACATACGGGTAAACACCTTGGCAATCTTATTGCCCTCCCATTATCCGGTACTTATGTCATTCAGGGTAACAGTTGTTTCATCCAAAGAGATGGTACCGTCTGGACAGATCAGTGGGAGTATCTTGCATCTGTTGCTCGTATCAATGAAGGGGATATCGATCTCTTGATTACTGGCATTCCGCGAATAGAAGGGGATGAAGGTGATCCCACAACCGAGAAAGTTTTTGATCGTGTTCCTACAGTCACAAAACAAAAGGCCACTCTTGTTTTGGAGAGCGAGATCTTCATTCCGAGTAGCGGATTGCCGGATATCTTATTGAAATTTCTCCGGAAGAAACTTGTTTTCCCGAATCCAGAGCATCTTCTCAACGAGCGACGCGGATATTCCAATTGGGCGACTCCGCGCTGGATCTATGCTCTTCGCAGGTATGAAGATGGGATCGTCGTACCTGCAGGACTACTTGAAGAAATCCGATGTTGGGCAGAGAAGAATAGTATTTCCCTCAATATTAACGATCGCCGCCCTTCCCCCAAAAAGTTCCGGTTGCCCTGTGATATCAAGCTTCGTCCAGAACAAGAAGTAGCGCTGAAGAAAGTTTTACAGCATGAGAGATGTATCCTCGAAGCACCTCCTGGCTCGGGGAAAACTATGGTAGGCATTGCCTATATCTGTAAACGGCAAATGCCTGCACTGGTCATTGTGCATACCAAAGAGCTCCTTCAGCAGTGGAAAAAACGGATCGAGGATCACTGTGTGCTCAAGAAAGGTGACCTCGGCATCATCGGTGACAGCAAATGGAAGATAGGTCGGCTCATCACCTTGGCATCGCAAAAGACTCTTGTCAGAAGAAATCTCACCGATATCAAGAATGCATTCGGCTGTTGCATCATTGATGAATGTCATCATGTTCCGGCAAGTACATTTCTGAGCGTTGTTCGTGAATTCTCTGCTCCGTACGTTTTGGGTCTCACAGCGACTCCGTATCGGAAAGATAAGCTGGAACGGCTGATGGTTGCTGCTATTGGTCCGATCATGAAGACTAAAGCAGTACACATGGATGATCAGTCTCCCGTTCAAGGGTCAATTGCCCCTGTGACTGCATACTTGCGCGGAACAACAGTGAAGATGCATCACCAAGGATTGGATTTCCTCCAGATCAGCGAAGCATTGATGCGAAGTACCGAGCGGAATGTCCAGATTGCAGCAGATATTGCGAAGTTGCTTGTGGTTGGGCGTAAATGCCTGATTCTGTCCGAGCGCGTTGAGCATTGCCACACTCTTTATGCCTTGATTCGTGAACAGGTAAAAGGAATCCACGGTGCCGTGGGAGACGGTACGATGACTAAGAAGGAGCGCATGAGACTCAGTCAACGCATACGTCAGGAGAGATTCCAGTTTCTCATCGCGACGGGCAAGTTGATCGGCGAAGGTTTTGATTGGCCTGAGGCAGAACACCTCTTTTTCGTACTTCCTTTTTCATGGAAAGGGAAAATTGTTCAGTACGTCGGTCGTGTCCAGCGTGCGGCTCCGGGGAAAACGCAGGCGTATGTCTACGACTACGTGGATTTTGCTATCCCGATGATGAAGCATATGTATTTCCAGCGCCTGCGAACGTACCGATCGATGGGTTTTGATATCAGACAAGAGCGCTTAGCCGGAACAAAAAATTCGGTGTCGGAGCAACAAATATCGATGTTTTAAGCACCGTTGTAGTCTGCTACAACGGTCACCCTAAGTGGCAGCCCAATCATTTTCCTTGCTATTGGATAGTAGTTACTGCGATTCGGTTACAGTAATGATGCAGATGTTGATTGGCGTCATCCGCAAGGAGCAATTTGTGTCAGAGCATTTAGTTGCCATTCTTCTGAGAATTTACAAAAGTTACGATATGTCCTTTTAATGCTGCCACAAAACGATTGAAAGAAATATCTTCTGCTGGCTGCACAATTTTAGTTGGATTTTTGTTTGTAGAAAGCAGTAAGCATGCAGACGTATAAATGCGCTCTCGTACTAAACGGCGAGCCAATAGTTCGTATCTCTTGCTGTATGAACTACCCACAAACTCAGCATCAACCTTGAAGTACGGTTCAGAGTTCTTCACAGGCTT
This sequence comes from Candidatus Peribacteria bacterium, assembly GCA_943357915.1. Lineage (GTDB taxonomy): Bacteria > Patescibacteriota > Gracilibacteria > Peribacterales > Peribacteraceae > JAGORY01. The sequence continues at coordinate 7,441 of CALRGQ010000025.1, read as the reverse complement.
ATGCACAGCTTGGCAGTCCTCTAGCAGAAATAGATATCCAAGAAATGGTGCTGGAGCATTCCCAAACCGACCCTCACGATAAGCTACCCATATATCCGACGCACTGCCGATAGCTTCTTCCGAACGATTGTTGAAGTTATTCCCGAACGATGGGCCGACCTGTGATTTAAACTCCATAGCCAGTACAAGCTTTTTCTCTGAGATTACAATCAGATCCCACTTCTTCTCTGGACGATAAAAACCCGGCAATTCCAATGCAGTTCTGGTTTTGATATCCAATCCCTTTAGCCCAGTTTCCACTAAAATATCTCTTACGAGCACTTCTAATGCCCCCATTTGTGTTCCACCTGTCACGGCGCCTCTTGTACCGGCATCAATTTTACCAGCCTTAACTTGCTTCTTCTGCTGGCGTCTTCGCGCTAGCCAGAACTGCTGCACCGCGCTCTTTAGTCGTGTTTCAATATCAATAGGCACAACGCCATTGTGCCATGCTTAGCTTTATACAGAAAGAGACTCTACAAAGCATTCATTACTTTGATCTCATTTTTCTCAAGTCTATAAATTTGATAGACAACTTCATTCGCCAATTTTAAATCTCTAGTTCTGAACGCGCTTTTAAGTATTTTCTGTTGATTGGAAGTAATTGAATTTGGGTTGGGAACGCGAATACGACGTAAATACTGTGCCTGAAACCTCAAATATCCTCCGCGCATGCGAACGCCGTAGCATTCAACGAAGAATTGCCCTATCGCAGACATTAAAACTCCGCCTAAAACTTCTAAATCCCAAATATCAGACACAATAAAATACAGATTATGATGGGGGTAAGTTTTACCATCGTCCAAAACGGGATTTATTTTATTTTTTATGTCTGGGATATATATTTTAGGCTGATTGGTGAGCTTATGATTCACGCGATCTATTGTGCGATACCACGTTAGAGGATTTTTCTCAGCAGTATGACGTTTTTTAATTGCTACTTCGTGAGTTGCAAAATATGAGTTGAGTTGGGAATACTGGCTTAATTCAACAAGACCCGAAGCATTCCATGGATTCACAAGGTAATGGCCTGACCATTCGATGTGCCCATTTAAAGTGTCACTAGCCATTGCCAGAGGTAATAAGCGCTCCTTTTCGACTGCATCACTATTTTTTGTGATAAACACACTGTCGAGTCCTGTTGCGATTCCAATTCCTACCCTTGTTTTAGTGTTGGAAGATTCGAGCGGCGAGAAATCTCTTTCAAGCCTTCGCAATACCTTTAAACGTTGCGGCGAACTACATGGCCAAGGGGAATCATCCTTAAACCAATTTTCAATAGTGGCAATATTGAAACCAGACGTGGCATTGGTCATAGCACCTTGAAAAGTTGATCCTGTTACTTCAATGCTTGGCCCAATACTCGCAACCACAGCCTTATTCTGCTTCTTATTTTTGATGATGGTAATGGCTGGATATGCGCTGACTTCATCTTCAAATGCATCTGCGTTATGCATTTCAATTACAACATCAACACTGAAATTATTTGCAATAAAGCGACGCAATTCAGCCCCATATTGATTCAACATCCATCTATCTGCACAAATATAGGCGCATGTACCATTTGTCTTTAATTGCTTCAATGCTGCTTCATAGAAGCCAACATACATATCTGCACGCCCTTTCATCGTTGGATACATGCTTCTGTAAAGATCGGCTACAGTTACTGGAATATTTTCTAATCTGACGTATGGAGGATTGCCGATAACGAAATCGGCCTTAGGCAAAAATGGTGCATCTATTAGGTAATCTCCAACATGTACCCATTCTTCCGCTAAATATTCGGCATCATTTTGGCTTACATTGAGAGAAAATAATGCCTGTATAATTGATTTCTTTGATTTCTGAGCCGTTTCCTCATCAATTTCATAAGCAATAAGTGACGTGGAACAGTCGGTAATAGTTCGTTCTTGTTTTCGACAAGAAGCAACTAATCTATTGATTATTGAAAGCAAAAAAGCACCCTCTCCAGAGGCAGGTTCTATTGCTAGCGAATCAACTAAGTTTTTTGAAGATACATAGCCAGCAAGATCTAGTATTAAATCTACGACCCAAGTTTTTGTAAAAACTGCTCCACGGCTCTCGGCAACAAGAACTTGCTTCTCTTGATTGGGCGAAGAAACCAAAGTCGTCATGAACAGTAATCTAGCATATTTGTATTAGTGTACAAATGTACACCTATTGAAATAACAATAAATTATTGTTAAATAAAATAATCCCTCGGTAAACTACCGCCTTTGCCAGTATTTAGTGACTTATTTTTATAGAGCTTACCCTGACCGTTTCCGAACGGAATTCAGTATGTTTCTTTGGAACCTAAGCGAACTCCCGAATTTTCGCCAGCCTATGAGGTAATCGAGCTTCTGAAAAACCCTGAAACAAGAATGGCAGCCCCAGGGAGACCGGCTTCGCTTGCGAGCTACGCCGCGTCTTTGCGTATGCAATATCTTCAGCAGAGATGGATGTATGTTTTTGGCAGAACGACGGGGTCTGACAACAAAACGGTTGAGTCCCACACAAGGTTTTTGAGGGGGTCATTTTGAGTACGCGGAGGCAAGCGGGTCGGTCGGTCAAATGAGACAAATGAGACAGTACAACAGGGGGGTGTCTCATCCTGGACAATATAGATATTTTGGCTTATATAAGCCATATCTACGTGACAGTTGACTCAAGATACTTATTGTAATCTGCCAAACGAATTTCACCCGTTTCCGGATCCTGAATGACGCTGTCGATTCTTCTCAAATCACTATCAAGAATCATGGCATCCAGAGACGAACACGGGACGTACGGCAATCCTCTCCCAGCTTTCATGAGTGTGATGAGAAGATAGATGGCGAAGGAGCCCGTATACCGATAGCAGCGAATACACTGTTTCAGCGTGTGTTCGAGGTCATCAGGATATCCTTTCCATCGATAGACATTGGGGCGGCGCTCCATCCATTGCTCAACCATAAAGTGCAGGAGTTCGAGCAGTTCCTCCTGTGCGCTTAGGTTACCTCTCTGAGAGAGCCTAGAAAGGATGGTGCTGATCCAATCGCGCTGTCTCCATTCAACTTGGGTAGGAGCATGAAAAAATACATAACGTTTGTTCCAGTATTCCCCGAGCGCGATCCGTACCTCATGACTATCCCTGTATGGATCCTTCTTCCTCACTCTCTGCGGATGCCAGAGCTTCTGGAACGGCTTCTCCAGTTTGCTTGTGACCAGATCCCAATCGACATCGCCAAGTTCCGTCCGGACTTTTCTCCAGATGAATGAATACACCTTCGGCGCATGGATGTAGATCCAAGAACTGCTGAAGCTAGATGGCCGCTCTTTGTGCAGGACGGATTGCAGCGTTAGTATCGCCTGTTCCAAATTCATACTTCCGATTTTATTCAGTCGCGCATCCAGAACCAATACTGATTTTTCAGCTGCTCCGTGAGTCGGTGAGCGTCCGCATGCGAAAGGACACCAAGATAGGACTGAAGTGAGGACTCAACCGAAGATTCGCTTCCGCTTCCTGCCTTGAAATTCACCACGCGTAGATGCAGCTTACGGAACATCCTGTGCTTCGTACGTGTGCGCAGCGCGCGATAATGCGGCAGGATGACGTACCCGAGGAAATCGATCCCCTGATCGAATTTGCGAAGGATAATTTTTCGCGGATGTAGCGAGAGCCGCAGCTTCTCGCGCAGAAAATCGGCCATGGGTGGGAGGAGTTTTTCAAGATCGGATTTGTCTGCGGCGACCATGACAAAATCATCCGTGTATCGAACGTATTGCTTCACATGGAGTACCTGTTTCATAAATTGGTCGAACTCGTTCAGATAGAGATTCGCAAAAAGTTGGGATGTGAGGTTGCCGATTGGGATTCCTTTGGGCTCGTTATCCGTATATTCCGTGGTGCGAAAACTCTCGACGATCTCGGTGAGAAGCCAGAGCGCGTCTACGTCTTTCATCGTTCTGCCGAGAATCGAGAGTAAGATGGCATGATCTACCGAAGCGAAGAACTGATGGATATCGCATTTGAGGGCAAAGCACCGTGACGTGTAATTCCGACTTGTTTTCCGTAAAAAACGCTCAAGCGAATCAACTGCTTTATGTGTCCCTTTTCCTTCCCGGCAGGAAAAGGAGTGTGCGATGAATGTTGGCTCGAAGATCGGATTTAGGATTTTGAAAACGGCATGGTGGAGGACGCGATCCCGGACACTGGCCTTATGAATGCAGCGCTGCTTGGGATCGCAAATCATGAATCCTTCGTATGGCCCATGCTTGTACTCCCGAGAAAGAAGATCCCGATAGAGTGAAAAAATATTTTGCTCGAGCCTCCACTCGAATTCCTGCACATCTTTCCGGGCTGTTTTACCTCTACGAAACTCCTCCCAAGCTAGGAATAAGTTCTCTAGCGAGATAATGCGCTCGAAGATACACTTGTGCACTTTCATGGATTACAACGTTATGGAAGAACTAGAGATCCCAATCTTCAAGAAGGCATACGAACTCACAAAGAAGCTCTACGAGCTGCGGGGCACCGTGCCCAAACACGACCGCTACGCTCTCTGGCAGCGCTGCGAGAATCTCGTGTTAGAGATCCTCGAAGGCATTCTTCTCGCAAGCCAGCTTCGCAAGTCCCAGAAATTGGAACCGCTGGAGCATGTCAGCGTCAAGCTCAACGTGCTCCGCGTCTTCTTACGCCTTGCGAAGGATTTGAAGATCATGGACATCAAGAAATATGGTCTGATTGAGGAGATGGTCGACGAGATCGGACGAATGCTGGGTGGCTGGATCAAATCGACAAGGGAAGTTTGACCGACCCCGCACCTTTCAAAGAAAGGTGCGGGGTGATCCATGCAAGAAGGAAGTTCCGGACGACGAGGGCACCAAGGTTGTCATTCGAGTTGTCGGGTTGATCGTTGTTGACGTTCGCACCCTTGGGATCGCAGTTCCCGGCGTTGACGAGGTTGCCGCTCGAGCTCGTATTGCCCATTCCCGTCCGAGACACCGAGGATCGAGGTTTACTGCCTTGCGGCCTATAGCCTCTTTCCCCTGAATTTGATTCGCCCGCAACCCCGCACTTGATGCGGGGTACCGAGGCTGAGAATGAGCAAGAAGTTCCTTCGCAGTCTTCGCTCGCGCACTGTCGTGCTCCGTAGAGACGCGGCATTCCGGCGAGTTCCACCTAGCAGAGCGTCGGTGGTCACGAAGCTGGGGTGGCAGCGAGCCGGAACCGTAATCCCGACTGCATTAGCGGACACCATGCGCATCATAAGTGTCTATATAGCAATAATGCCAGCAAAAAAATGTAGCCGAAGTTCAAGAACTCAAAAGGCTCAAGCCTTCAAGGCTGCAAAGTTCGGAACTTCCGGACGACGAGGGCACCACGGTTGTCATGCGAGAGGCCGGGTGGATCGCTGCGGACGCGCGCACCCCCGGGATCGCAGTGCCCGGCGCTGACGAGGCTGCCGCTCGAGCTTTGAGTCTTCGTCCAAGCGTAGAGTGCTTCCAGAAGGCGTTCCCGTTTGTTCGGAGGGCTGTTCAGGAATGTTTGTGCGAAATAGAAGAGCACCTCATGAGCTTCCGGTCTGAAGAGCTGTGTGATATCGAGTGCTTTCAGTTCATCGGCAGCTTCTTTCCATTTGTTTGCTTTGATTTTTGCGTCAATATCAACTCGCTTACTTGCGAATTGCATCGCGGCTTTTTGCAGTTCCTGAGGGAGAGGTTTCCCGTCGTAGAGAGTCTCGCGTACATACGTAGCGATGCAATCCGTTTGTTCAAGATAATTGATTCCCGTGGAACCATCCAGAAGTTTATCAGACGTGAAAGCCCAGCAAAGAACAGGGGCATCTTTTGTGTAGAGATCTTCCGTTGCGTACCAATCTATTTTATACAACAGTTTCCAGTCTTCTTCGCCCGGCTGTTTGTTCTGACACTGCTTGATGAGCGGATCGAAGACCTCATTCATTTTTGCCATGGTCAATGGCGAATTGTCCGCAGCCTTGTCGGGCATGAGACGCAAGGAGAATCCTTGCTTTGCATATCGCTTAATTTCCTCGGTCGGTGGAAGTGGCGGAATTACATTCGGAACTTTGAGCCGCATCGCCAGTAGGGACTCCGGTCCATAGAACTTTCCTCCTCCTCTTTCGATGATTTCTTTGGCTTGCGTCAGACTGCTCGACTCGTTCTGCAGGAGATCGTGTAATGCCTGAAGAATCTGAAGCTGCTGTTCATAGTTCTCCTCTCGGACGAACAGTTCACACTGGGACTGAACATCGGGTGGAACCTGAGTGCCGAAACGAGCGGTGATGCTCTGCACTCCTTCTTGCCTTTCGATACTGGTGATGGCTTTGGGCATGTGATTCGATTGTCAGAGTCTGGGAGAGGAGAAAAAAATTTGTCGCGGACATTCAAGAACTCAAAAGGCTCAAGCTTTCAAGGCTGCAAAGTTCGGAACTTCCGGACGACGAGGGCACCAAGGAGGTCATACGAGAGGACGTCGGGTCGAGCGCGGCTGACGTAAGCACCCTTGGGACCGCAGTACCCGGCGCGGACGAGGTGGCCGCCCGAGCTTTGAGTCTTCGTCCAAGCGTAGAGTGCTTCCAGCAATCGCTCGCGCTGATTCGGAGGACTATTCAGGAATGTTTGGGCGAAATAGAAGAGGACTTCCTGTGCTTCGGGACGGAAGATTTGGTTGATATCGAGCCGAGCCAGATCATCGGCGGCATTCTTCCAATTGCTGCCAGTAAGATTGGGCTCGATAGCCCCGCGCTTGGTTTTGAACTGCTGTATAGCACCAGGTATGTCTATATCCTGAGGAAGAGGCTGGCCATTTGGATAGAGTTGCTCGACGAATTTAACGATTTCGTCTGTCTGCTTGAGGTAGTTTTCACCTTTGGAAGCATCGAGGATACCCTGTGTGCACCCACGCGTGTTCGTGCCGGACGTGAAGACCCAACATGTCTCTAACTTTGCATCCTTGTAGAATGTCTCCGGCGGTTTCTTGTACCAGTTGTCGTTCGGTTTGCTTGCATCTTGCCAGAGAACGCGTCCTGCTTTCGGGGAAGTATCTGGAAGATGATCAAATACTTCTTGCAGAATGGAATTCATCCATTCGGGAGTGATATTTTTGCCGTCCGGCACCGTGGACACTTCGAGCCTCATGTCGAATCCGAGTGCGGCATATCGTTCGATTTCTTCCTTTGGAGGCAGCGGAGGAAGCGTGTCTGGAGCCCTGAGCCCCATCACGGACAAAGATTCTGGTCCGTAGAATTTTGGGTCTTCAGGAAATCGAGTGGGTAAATTCTAGAGTTTTTCGCACATACACGTCAGCACTTTCAGTCGCAAATACTCTTCATCGCGCAGGCCGTAGGCTCGTCGCTGGATGACACGGATCTTGTTGTTGAGACCTTCGACGAAACCG
>CALRGQ010000024.1 GCA_943357915.1 Candidatus Peribacteria bacterium | reverse complement strand
CTGAAGCAGGAGCATGAGGCACTCAGTCCGCTTGTTCTAAGACAAGAAATTGATTTGCGAATGAAGAAGCTGTTTACTCTACTTATGCAACATGGAAAATCGGAACCGATCAGGGAATTACGGTAACCGTTTATTATTATCTACTGCGGGTTTTCACCTCCCCCACCACATGCCCCTCCCCGAGTACAGTTTGCCGCTCAGAAGCTCCCGGAAAAATCAGAGAAAACGTTGAGCCTCTGCACTCTAGGGAGTTATGACGATCCATGATCCAGATTATTTTTGTGCCGGATGTCGTTCCATGAGCACGCGATAGATGTCCACAAGCGCGTAGAGGAGACTCAGAACAAGCGGCCCGAGCAGGAATCCGACCGGTCCGAAGAAGCCAAGACCGCCGATAACCGCGAAGAGAATAAACAGCGGATGGATCTTGACGCCTCTGCCGACGAGAACGGGGCCAAGGAAATTATCGATCAGACCGACTGCAATCACTGCCCAGATCAAAAGCCCAAGTGCCGCGAGCGTCTTTCCTGTAACAAAGAGGAAGAGAATAGCGGGACCGAGGACGATGGCAGTGCCGACTCCCGGAACGAGCGCACCGACGGCAGCCATACTGCCCCAGAGCGTGGGGCTCGGGACGCCGAAGATCGTGAGGCCGATCCCCGTGAGGACTCCTTGTATAAGAGCGATCATAAGCGTTCCTCGGATAATCGAGTTGATCGCGATCTCTAAGCGACCGAGAATTTTTCCGTCGTCGCCATCGCGTAGCGGGCTAATGGCAACAAGTGTTGTGAGGAATGTTCTGCCATCCTTGAGGAAATAGTAGTACGCGATCATCCCGAGGAAAAGGTGGAGGAAGGTCTGTGCGGTTCCGGCGAAGAGAGGGCCGATCTTTCCTGCGATCCAACTGAGGCCCTGCCCGGCGTATTGACTGAGATCAAGAGACAACTGATGGGCAAAGCGCTTGATGGTGCCTTCAAAAAGACCCATGAAGCTGTCTGTCAGCGATTCTTGATTTTCCACGATGTTTTGATACAAATGTTGCGATTCGAAGACAACCTGCGTTCCGATGAAAGAAAGCGGGATAAGGACAATCAATACCGTGATGAGCACAGTACAGAGCGCAGCGATGCCCTCTCGTTTACCCAGAAGATGAGAGATCCGCTTATGAAGCGGATATGTCACGACTGCGAACGACGCCGCTACCGAAAGCGTCGTGAGATACGGAAGGAAAATCAAGAATACCAGCGCAAGCACACCGATGAGGAGTGTGAAGAAAAAGACGGTCTGAATGTGAGCGCGATGCATACCAGAGAGAATACCGTAAAGTGCGCAGAAGGGCAGCAAATTCATGCACCGAGGAATCCTCTCTGTCGTTAAAAACAGCTAATCTCGGCGTAGCCTCAACGAAACGTAGTGTAGTCGGGCGAAGACGGATGACTGGGACTGGTCGCCTGAGAATACCTCACTTTCTTGATTGCGCTTTTGCGAGAGAACGGCCACTCTTTATCTATGACATACACACTGAGAACACTCTTGCTCGCAGCACTCATATTCTCTCCAGCGATGGCATCTGCGCATCAGCCACGCATCGTGGAGGGTAGTGCCATCACGGTGACTGATCCCGAGATTTCCAAAGCGTACTACGCGACGCTGCAGGGCAGCCCGCATGTGTATCACATTTCTTCGGCCACACCGTTTCATCTGTACGTGAATATTCTCGTACCGGATATTGTGGGTCAGCGAACGGACGTCGTTGCAGAGGTGATCGATCTCGCGAAGCCTGACAAGCCGCTTGCCGTTTTGGGTGGCACGCAGGACACGTGGAAGCAATTCTTTGAGCCATTCGGATACGATTCATATCTCATGGGTTCGGAGTATTCTGTCGACGCAACAGCAGGAAATTATGACGTGCGTGTTTCCAGTCCCAAGAATGACACTCTGTATTCACTCGCCATCGGCGAGATCGAAATGTTTGATGCCAAAGAGGGAATGAATGCACTGGCAGTGATTCCTGCGATCAAGCGTGATTTTTTCCGTGAGTCACCCGCGAGCTTCATCCTGTCGCCCTTCGGATTCGGCCAAGTCATCGGACTTTTCCTCGCTGCGTTTGTCTTTGGATTCGCGTATCGGTTTCTACTGAAAAAATTTGCCTCGAAGAAAGCACACGGCAGACCACGCAATATCGGTGCATCTGATCGATGGCTACGCGCAGGGCTCGGGGTCATCCTCTTCGTCATTGCCATCACCACGTCATGGAGCCCGATTCTCCTCTTCGCCTCAGGCTTCTGTTTCTTTGAGGCGATCTTCAGTTGGTGCGGACTCTATGCGGCGATGGGGAAGAGTAGTTGTCCGGTGTAGGGACACTACTCCGTCCAGCTACTTCTTAACTCTTCTACCTCATCTGCACACTCGCACGAATCTTCGCGAAAATAGGCCATATCGCTTTGAGCTCGTCTTTTGTTCCCTCCACCGTGAAAAGGTACGATCCATTGGCGGGCACGCCTATTTTTTCCCATTGTTCTCGACCATCCTCGTTCACGAAGAGGCAGCCTTTCACTCCGAGCATCGGCACTGTTTCGACGGTGTAGGGTTCACCGCATTCGTTCAGCGGTCCGTAGCAATTCTCATTAGGACAGTAGGTCAACACGATAGTACGCATATCCGCATTGGGCTTATCGATATAGATATCGAGATCCCCGCGATCATCGGATATCGTCCAGCCTGCAGGAAACTGGAAGGAGAATGCAGGATTCTTATGATGAAATGTGGAGAGTGAACCGTGTGTCTCAATACTCGAATTGGTCTCCAGTTCATCATACGAGATTGCAGGCTTATACATATTGCCCGTCTTCAGTCGATAGATCATCTCCGCCATGTCTCCGCGAGTGATTGGCTGAGCGAAGGTCATGATGTGTCTCGGAATCGCATTGAGCGACGAGAGTTTTTCGACATATGGCTTGTACCACACCGGGTCAGCTTCCGTGTCTCCGATGAACACCCGTACGAGGATCTTGGCAGCTTCAACGAAATTAATGTTCGATGCTGGACGGAATGTGCCATCAGGATATCCATCAATAATTCCATGACAACGCGCGCTGTAAATATACTGTCCATACCACTCCATCCCCGACACATCTGAAAAGGGAATTTGTTTGCACATTTTTCCAGTATCTACAATGACAGATTTCATAAAAATTTTTATGAACTCCGCACGATTGATTGTCGCATCCGGCCCATATGTTCCATCTGCATAGCCTTCCACGATGCCACTCGCCTTCAGGTACGCAATCGCCTCAGCATTCGGATGCGTTGCGGGAACATCGGAAAAAAACTTTGATGGATCCACTTCTCCTCCATGTGTAAGACAGGGAGCGGCAAAGTAGTTGATGACCGTGCCGTCCTCAGCACATTTATCCACACTCGTACCATCCTGACACAGGTATGGCATACACGTATCCATCTCTCCCGGACACAGTTGCCACTGGCAGTTGCGGTTCCCGTCCCGCCCAACGTACGTCACGCCATCGGGACAGAGCTTGGCGTCCATCGTGCATGCGACGGGCGAGAGAGCGTACGCAGGAAGAGTAACGCTGAAAAACAGGAGGAAGGCGAGGAGTGAGAGGCGCATGAAGAGATTGTACTCTGATTGCGACTGATAGGTACGCAGTGTTCAGAATTTATAGCGCATAGACACCATGTTCGCGTGCTCGTGTTGACTAGGAAGGAGAGATTCGAACATACGCTCGGAATGACTAATTCTTCTTTCCCGCGACGACGCCTAAGACCTGAGGAAGAGAACGAAGAAAAATATCCTTACCAGGTGGATGACTTGGAACGAGGACCGTGCCCTTGTGTACGAGCTGGGTGGAACCTCCGCCATCGAGCATCAGAGTGTTGCCCCAATCGGCACCAAAAGAAACGAGAATGCGCTCGGCATACCGTTGTGTTGCCGTCGGTGATGTGAAGATGAGCAGGTTCCCTTGCGGCATGCCCGCAATGAATGTCCGACCGAGCCTTCGAGAAGCTTGCTTGTTGATGTCTGCTCGTAGTCCCACAATGATGTCCGGTTCGGGGAAACGGGCGAGTGAACGGGGATTATCGTTGTACGGCTCAACAATGGTGTGCTTCTTGCCAATGCGCAGAAGCATTTTCCCACCGAGGAATTCTCGCTTGTCCCCATAGCCTTCATACACAATCCCATCGGCTTTGGTAGAAAATGCCAACGCGGCTTTTGCAGGATCGCTTGCGTTGAAAAACTGACTATTCATCAAGGCGAATGCCTGGGGCTCAGTCTGGGACCATGTCTTCCACCACTCCCGAATATCTTTGCGTGCAAACTGTGTTTCGTCGTTGCCCGCGGATACAGTGCCATAGAGCAAGCGTACTCCCGCATCGCGACGGGGAGAGACAATATGCACGTAATCCCTGCCCTTCTGAAAGAGGGTCACTCCGGGCGCACTATCGATCTCACGAAATCCCGGCGCAAAAATTCGATCCGATTGCTGCGCGAAGAGAGCAGTAGGGAGGACGAGCGACAGACTCGCCGTGAGGATGGAAAGATACGTGAGGCGCATGAGTGCAGGTGTACTGGGAATGGTGAATGATGTTCGAAGCATGGATCTATCAATTCTGCAAAATCTGATTACTTTGAAAATTCCGTCAGTGCTCGCATGAGAGGAACGCCCAAAGAAATTGCCAGAAGCGACAGACCAGCTGCCCAACCGTATTCAGCAGTTCCTGTAGCTTGCGCCACAAGAACTCCTGTTCCTATCACAGCCATAGCCCATACAATCAGCAAAAATTTTCGGAGTGAGATTTTCATGACGTGATTATGAATCAATTGATATTTATTTCAATGGCTGGGCATCCTGACGCTTATCCGAACGGCAAGTCCTGCTAGGAGGTTGTGTCCATGAGGTTCATTGAAACTCTTTCTCGTACTCTTCCCGATCCCAAATGATGTACGGCGAATCGGGTGGATACGGAGTAAGAATTGCTTTGCCAGTTTTCGCACAACTGCGCTCGAACAGTCGAAGGCCTCCCAATTTTTGCGCACGTTCGTTCATTCGCTCTTCATAGGATTGTCTAGGTAAAGGAACATTGAATTCTCGGTATTTCCCAATTTCCTGCGCTGTAATGCGAAATGGTCGTCCTGAGAACAAACTTTTCACAGTAATAGGTGCATCCGTGACTGGCAGCCCGTCGGGGAGTGCTGAAGCTTCAATAATGTCTGGAAAATCTCGTATGTCTTCCTCATACCAGGCATAGCCTTCGTTTTTAGCTTCTTGTTCCGTAATTGGATAAAATCGATGCGCAATAGAGCGATTGTGAGGCATCGGATTGAAAGCAACGGGGAGAAATTCGCCCCATTCCTTTGTTGTACGCATGTGCGCGATGATCTTTGGGACCAGCTCTTCGTACTCGCTTTTCGTGTACTGCACATTCAAGATGCAGTACTCCTTTCTGTACAGCCCGACGCACCCGAAGCAGTTCTTGCATGCGTCGCACGAAATGCAGTAGAACAAGTCGGAACTCTGACTTCTGCACATGTAGCAGAAACAGAGCCTCGAAACATTGTTCCCGCATCCCACGCTCTCGTAGACTAATTCAACTCCACGGCCGAAGAACGAGACGTCGTGACAGTTGTTCGCCTGTTCGCCGGCAAGATTAAAACAATATTTAAGATTCTCGCCGTTTTCAATGAAGTAGCTCTCCTTCACGTTGCGGGATTCCTGTATGCAATTCCCTGTGCAATCTTCGGACTGGTGCATGATCGTGTTCGGACGGGGATGTTTCCGCTCAAAGTTTATGAATGCCTGACGATACTGCTCCCTTGCACTGAATGAGGTGCCGTGGAAACTACGGAGGAATGACTCGTACTCTTCTTTGGTTTTCTGCTCATTCCAGAGACAATATTTTTTGTTTCGAAGATTCACGCAACCGAAGCAATCGCGACAATTGCGGCAGTTGCCGAGAAAAAAGCTATCACTGCAGTTTTCCGAGTTGAAGCTGCTCTGAACCAGAGTACATCGCGTACAGTTGATGCAGTCGTAACAGAGCTCGCATGCAGTCGCCATCGTGGACTCGACACAATCTTTGGACTTCAACATGCTCTCTCCGTACATGCAATCTTCCGAGTAATATGCGGTGAAGGTTAGGTAGCAGTTTTTTACATCCGAGACATTGTTGCAATACTCGCAGTTCTCCGTCCGAATATTATTGATAGCAATATATCGTGGCACAATTTTGTGGAGTTCAAAGAGTTGTTCCATTAGTGGCTTTTGAAATGAAAACTCTTTGCCATAGTCGAGTGCATCCCATTGATCGCTGAACCAATCTTCACTGCGCATAACAGGGAAAGGAGCACTCTGCGGATACATAGAGAAAATCTTTTCGCCGTGGGGAAAAGCTGTTCTTGGAAATAGTGCTGTTTGATTACGGAACGCCAACCGATGACGTTGCCTACACTCAGGGCAATGTCTCGGAGGAGGGATGGGTTGTTTCTTCCCTCCAAATACAGGGGACACTTTTTCATAAAACGCGAGATCATCATCCGTGATCTCAAAGCTCTGTTTACACCATGATTTGGCACAGGCTTTCTGCATGCAGAAAGTATACATTATGTATGTTAGTATATTTTCTTGGCTTCCACTTGCGGTGGCTGGGCATCCTGACGCTTATCTGAACAGCTCATGCTGAAGAGGTTGTGCCTGTGATCAGTACACCTCTTTCAGGTGGCACTCTTCGCAGTACACAATTTCGGGACGGTCGGGCGCGAATGTAGTACACATTTCTCTATCACATTGTGCACAAGAGCGCTTCCACAGTTTGTGGGGATTGCGCAACGCAGCACGGTCCCGTTGCCGCTGATCAGGGCACCGCCTAGGAACAGGAATATTCATACGCCTATAGAACGCTAACTCTTGCGACGTGATTCTGTAGGGCTTTCCCGTTATCTCGCACGTCAGGACTTCCTCACTGATCCCATCCGACACTTCACTGATGGAACGTGGAATCGCAAAAGTTTTATCCGCTGGCCCACGGTTCATATCGCCGTCGTACCACTTCCATCCGCGTTCGATTGCCGTATCTCGGTTCAGTGGATGCTCTACATTCCCCGCAGTCTCATTGAAGCCGAAGGGTGAATACTGCACAGGGAAGTACTTTCCCCATTCTCCGGTCTTGCACATGTGTTCGATGATCTGTGGTACGAGAGTCTCGTACTCTTCTTTGGTGTACTGCTTATTGAGGATGCAGTACTCGTTTTTCTTCATGGAGATGCACCCGAATAAATGATTGCTGTGGAAACAACTCGTCACGTAGATGCACTCTGTGTCGTACCATGCGTGGTTCGCAAAGAGCACATGATAGTTCTTCACTAAGTTTGTACTGTGAAACTGGAGTTCTCCGATGTTACTGAAATTTGCATCCATGCAGTGGGTATTACCTTCGCAAAAGGCGCAGTACTGACTGCCTTCCGAATCTTTCATCACGAACACATCATGGCAATCTTTGCAGTTGATCATGTGATCTCCAGTACTCGACTCGCAGTTAAGTGCATCGACGGACCTTCGAGGGAGCGTGAGACACAGTTGCTCATAAGCCGCGCGCGCGTCTACGAGGTTTTCGTTAAGCTCACGAACTTTACTTTTGTACGTTGTTTCGTCGTATTCTTCATTGTAGATGTGGAATTTCTTGTTTCGGAGATTGACGCATCCAAAGCAATCCGTGCATCCGAGGCAGTCTGTACACAGCGTCAGATTGCTCGAATTGTGGCACTGAATACAGTGCGCGCAGTTGTACAGTTTCTTGCAAAAAATACACTCGTAACAGAGCTCGCATTCGTAGGGATCGTAACAATCACAGATATTCCTGCAGTGCGAGGCGCGGTAGCTGTAGAGCGTGTCTTCATTGAATGAGGAACCGATGGCGAGGTAACAGTTTTTATTCTCGCTGGAATAGTTGGTGTACTCACTATTCTCACTCTTGGCGTTATGGATAGACGCCCGAGGTACAGCAAGACTCAACTCTTGCCACTGCTCAAAGAACGGTCTACTGAAGTCAAAATCCCGTCCGTACGTAAGAGGATCAAATTGGTCACTCCACCACACGCTCTGCTCGTAGACTGTGTAGGGCTTATCGGGGGAGTAGATAGTAAGCATTTGCTTCCCCGTGAGATCGCATGGTCGGCGGTAGAAGCTCCACTCATTGCGGAATGACATGCGTTGCCTCTCTCTGCAGGGCGGACATGAGGATAGTGGCGGGATCGACTCTTTTTTCCCAGCAAAGATCGGCGAGACGCGGTCGTAGTACTCCATGTCTCTCTCGGTGATCTCGAAGCCCTCGCTACATTGATCGCAAACGTGTCGCATACAAAAAGTATAGAGGAATTTGTGTCTATGAGAACATTCTTCATGATACGTATTTTTATATTGAGCTTTCTAAAAAAGGCACCCGAAACCGAACGGCACCGCTGCTTTTGAAAAGCCAATCTCGGCGTAGCCTCGGCGAAACGTAGTGTAGTCGGGCGAAGACGGGTGGCTGGCACTGGTGGATGATTTCAGGACAGCAAACTGGGGCGAAGTGGTGAAATACCCACAGCTAGTGATGCAACAGCTAGAGCATCTTTTAGCGCCTCTGAAAGCATAACATATGTACGGCTTCAGCGGTTCTTAATAGGGTATTTTTTAGCTGCCATATCATGCAGAGGGGGAGGGGGGTCAAAACACCCTATGAAAATCGAGTAGGAGTCCCATACGCCACAAAAACTTGTACTTAGTTGTTGATATAAAACAGCTATAATGGGCAGGTGGAAAGAAAAAATCCCTTTGAGCGGCAGAGTTTTTCCTATCAGGAATTTTGTACAGATTTTCGAGTCCAAAGAATTGAGCGTTCCTATGAAAAAATTGGAACACCATCACTAGGTGCCTTAATTGTGTATGTCCTATTAATGATCACCATTAGCGCAATTTCTTATCATCTCAATGAAGTATTGCATTTCTTTTCAGGCTTATACACGTATCTCAGTTTAGAATTCTCAAGTTGGATAAATAATCCAAATCCTCAGTTAATCGAGATAAGACCAGCATTCCAAAATGCTGTCAGTCCTCCGTCTATTGCTCAGTACGAAGAAGCATCCTATCTACCAACCCTTATAACAGGCATAGCTACTTTCGGCTTTGCGCTACTATTCTTCGTTGCTGAATTCATGCGAGACAAGGGGTCACATCCTTCTTCCAAGGTGGTCATTCAAAAAACGTTGATTTTTCCACTCGTTGTTTCCTGTATCACTGCTTTCCTTATCTTCGCTTTTATACCTCATCATCCATATAGCTTAGGAATTGCCTTAGGCGTTTACCTTGGAGGAATGGCTTTGATCGGAGTTTGGCAGTTATTTAACTGGATATGGGTACGTTATAAGCCAGCAGAAGGAGGTGATATTCCAGCGGCTAAAGCCGTTTACCGCCTATTCCTATACGAGATAAATCTTTCAAATAAAAGATTTGCATTTACAAAGAAATTTGCTGCTTGGCAATTACAAAAAATGAAGGACGAATGTGAACAGAGTTTGGAGGAATTTGTTGAAGGTGTGCTGAATTATCAATCACCTCATGATGAAGATTATATGGCAAACATAGGGCGCATTTTGGTACGCATTCGATACATTCTTGACGATAATGAATTTATTAAAAACAAATTTACGGGAATACCGAAGTTAGTTTTGCCGTATCTTCAAAAATTGATGTTTAACGACAATGAAATAGCAAAGCTAGTTAGCAAAGGAAAGAAATGGATTCGTAGAGCAGCTTATCAAGGCATCATAAATGCTGAATTGGCTTTGGAGGTAGGTGATAAAAATTCAATGTCATACAGTCTTCAACTGGTTGCAGCGCTATATGGTTTATTAAACCCCGACAAAAAATTACGTGATGAATTTTTGGAAAGAATTTGTCTGTGGTTTAACGAATTTTCTGCATACTATCTTGAGCCTAAGTTGTTCAGATTGCCGAAGCACATTACTGAACATCAGGAAGTAACTAATTTATCTGAAGTGCTGTTTGATATGTTCTCAAGTCTTATCTATAGAACATTTGAATCAGGGGTAGCGGAAGGGAGCGATAAAAATTTCCGCTATGTACTTTCTTCCTATGCTCAACTTTTTGATGACTACTTAACCGGAGGTTTCAGTGCAAAGAGAGATATTGAGCATGAAGCAGAGGGCGCAGAATTTTGGCTACAAAACCCTGAAAATGCTCCAAAGAAACCTGAGGAGTACATGCTTGATATAGAAATCAATAAGGCTCGTTTGGGCTTATTGGAAAGCCAAAAAAGTTTGTTAGCATGTATTGGTGCGATCATTTTTTATGATATGAATAGCAAATACAAAGGACGTGAGGAAGTGATTGATCATTACTTCAGACATATCTACTCGCAATTAGTAATTTCGTTGGAATCCTTATTGCCCTTGTACTTAGAGATGCCGGATAGCGCTGATGATAAGTGGGATTTAGATATTTTTACACGTACTCAATCCACCAGTGTAAAGCCGCAGGTACACGCTGTGCCAAATGTCATTTACGACCTACTACCTCCAGCCTTGCTTTATGTCTTACTTTCTACACCAAGTGCGTTTATTCCACCCGCGTTGGAAAGCGTAGAGATCAAGGGAAAGCATGCATACCGCCTAGAAAAATTGATCGAATTACTTGAAAAATGTGGGTCAGAAAACAGTCCTCATTGGTACAGTAGGATCGATGAAACTGCGCGGGGGAAAATTGCCCCCTTATTGAGTCTTTTAAGGACTCTCAGAGAATCTGCTAAAGACAAAGAAAAGGATGAAGTGCGTCAGACACCGCTGCCCATAAGTGCCCCAGAATTATTTAAGAAAAGGGTAATGGAGGGATATAAAAAAAGCTCAGCGATAATCACCATATTAAAAATATTAGGAGCAGACATTCAGATTGCAATACATCGAAAGTATCAGGGTAAAAGACCAAGAATAGGTTTTACAAATTCAAATGCTAAATCGACAATGCTGTCAGAAGGTCAACTAGAAACAGTTGGGAAAATGTACGGAGAAAGATTTGCTGAAGAAGAAGGACGGTTCGTGCTGGAAAGCATCATTAAGAATGTGCCAAAAGAGGAATTCTCTCTTTCAAAGACATTGGAGGCAATCGGGAAAACAGATAATCAAAATTGCGTACTTTGTACGAGTCATTGGTATTGGTTTGATGCCATCTTGCAATCACCAATAGTTCAAAAAATCTTTTTACAGGTTGATCCCAAAAAAGACCAGTCACTCATTGAACAATATGGTTCTATTTTCCGAGGACATCTACTTCTAGGAGAGAAAAAATATCCTGTCATTGCCTTTCATCAATCAGCGCTCGATGGGAAGCTATTGCTCCTCCAAAGAAATAAGATCGGGTGTTTAACATATCTAAGCGCGGAGCCTCATGGAGAACCCCAAAAAGATGCGACTACATCGCCTTTGTATATTCGTTTTGTTGCCTTCTCAGAAAATGAAAATGAATTAAATATTGCACTTAAAAGCAAAAAAACACTACCGGACATCAAAGGGAAAGAGGAAAAAAAGAAAAAACTGCAAGAAATAGTTTTTACTGAAGTTTTGTTTAGATTTGAATTCGAGCCAATAAAAGATGGTATCAAGGTTTATAAACTCGGCTTGAAGGGAAGGTTAACACCTAGAAGAAAGCGTAGGAAGAAGTAGATTTCCTTTATAAATAGAGCAAATAAAATATACTTATACACATGAGAAACGACCTTTTGTGCAAAGAAGATCTGTTCATCACTGAATATATCGAATGCCGCTTAAATGGTGCTGAGGCGGTGCGACGTGTCTACAACATCGGTGGCAAGGGCGGTAGCCGCGATCCTAGTGCTTCTACCGCTCGTACAATGGCCGCAAAGCTGCTAGCAAAAGATAGCGTCCGTGCACGCCTTAAGCAACGCTTAGGCGGCAACGAGATAGGAATTCCCTTTGTCCTTATGAGCCTTCAACGCTTGGCTGAAAGCGAAAATAGCCGTATCGCACTCAAGGCATTGGATAGGTTGGCGGCACATCTTGGAATGTGCACACAACCCCCGCCAGAGTGGCCGCACTAAATCGTTGTCTCAGTCTTTTTCTTGGAAAGCACCAATGATTACAGGGAGATATAGCAGTGTCAGAATATATGCAAAGTTTGCAGCTCTCTCGTCTGTGGTGGGATCGAACCCATCATCCGCATATTCCTCGCAGCCACCGTAAACAGGGTCAGAGTAGTTTTCACAACTCGGACTGCCCATGTTGACACTCGCAAACAGGGCTATGCCCGCACACCACAGGAACCCCTTCCATAGCACGCTTTTATAAGCTCCGTTCTTCGCATTGTCTTTGGCCGTACTCCAACAAAAGTGGATGATTACCGCTATGAACAGGTAACCGAGCGCCTTGAGAACTGAATTGAAAATTTCTTCCATATGGATGGTTTATTTGTTCAATTCGGTTACTAGCTTCAAGCGCATCTCCTGCCAGTTATTTGCAAGATACGTGCAACCCTCATCCAAGAGAGACTTGTCTTCCCAAAAGTGTGGGAGATATTGCTTGCACCATTCAATACGCTCAGAAGTGGACATCTCATCTGCCATTTGAATCGTTTGCATCACCAATGCCTTCTTTTCCTCATCGGTCATGCCTGTTTCTGCAAGACATTCACGAGTGGCAACATCACCCAGCACGCCATCCGAAAGCTTCCGAGCAATACATGCGTCTGCCTTCGCCGTTTTTGATTGTGATTCAAATGGCGCATTTGCTTCACCGATAAATACAGAAAGAACGATTGATAAAAATGCAAAAAATAAAATTCCGAGGATTGCACGGGGTATACCGTGCCAAATTTTCGGCTCATCTGGGTCGCGTAATAGTCGGTAGAGGATGTACCACCAGATAACAAAGCCAGTCAAAAACCCTGTAAATTTTCCCACTCCCATGCCTTTCAAGGCCATATCGGTGGTGTCTGGTACCAATGCCAATGTTGCCCATTGATCAGCTTGATAGGATAGAACAAAGACGGCGAGGATGACACCGATAATGCGGCGGGCAGGCCATTTATTTGATGTTATAAAATTGGGCATAATAAATGCAAAAAAGTTACTGACAATTGGGGAACCGTAGCGCCTGCTTCACTCGGTAAAGCATTGCCACCATCTCAGCACGATTCATGTTGTCTGCCGGTCGTACGTGGCCTTCGCTGCCTTGCAGGATGCAATGCCCTGCCGCCGTACGGATGCTCTCGGTATACCACTGCCCTGCTTTAGCATCGCCAAACTGTGGAACAGCATCGACCGTCTGCAATTCGTTTGCACGGATGATGAGTGCAGCGGCAGCAGCACGATTGATAGGATCATCTGGGCGGGCATTGCATGGATGACGACCGATGCAGCTTCCTTCCCCTTTGAGCCAGCCCCGCTTGGCGGCCTTCTCAAAAGCATCCTGATACCATCTCGGTACATCATCGAAACTCGGTTCAATGACCTCCGCTATTTCCGACGATGGTACGTTCATCGAATCCACGAGAAGCTTGATGAAATCACCTCTTGTTGCTTGAGTATCCGGTCTGAATTGCTCAGAACTACCAACCACGCCCTGATCGACAAAATGGCTCAGCGCATTTCTGTACCACGCATCCTGTGGAACGTCATAGGGTATGCGCGGGAGCGAGGAGGCAGATGACGCTGGCGGTCTGGCAGAGGATGAGGCTGAATTGCGAATCAACGCACATAATTTCTGCGAGGAATCCGGCTCGTAGCCCGCATCACAAATGCAGATATTCTCACTACTCGATAGCTTTGAATGAATGGGACATTCGGGCAAGGTCTTCTCACTCTTTTGACATCCTTTACTAAGCAAATCGCCTTCGTATCCTTCATTGCAGAGACAGAATTCGGAAAGATAGAGGGACGAGCTTGCTGGGCAACTATACGTGATCCCCGAACCGGATTTATACTCTCCCTTCGCAAAGAAAACCTGCATGCCCATGCTTCTGAGAAGATTGTAAAGTTTGAGCTTGGTGCTGAATTGGCTCTGTATATTCTGTGAATCAATATTACGGTTCAACTGATTAAGTTCGCGGGTTAAATCATCAATGTTGTTGTTCAATTGTTGATACTCAAGCTGATCAATTGATCTGTTGAAGGAGTCTAGTGCGTCATATGCAACACTCTTTGCAGGGAAGGCTGCAAAAATTCCTAAAAGGAGAATGTAGGAATATAATTTTTTCATTGTCAAAAAATGTAGATTATAATATGCATATTATATTCAGATTATAATCTGTAGAACAATAGTCTACACGTCAATAGCTTTATCGTGTGATAAAGCAAAAGCCTAAATCACCGTTTGTAAGGCATTTTGGTGCTCGTTTGCGCTCTCTTCGTGAAAAGAAAGGCCTCTCACAGGAAGGATTGGGCGAAAGGGCAAAACTTCACAGAACATACATCAGCCTCATCGAACGAGGGAAGCAGAGCGTTACCTTGGACAGCATGGAGAAGATCGCAAGAGCTCTTGATGTGCCAGTGAAGAAACTCATGCCGTAAGCCCTATACTGCAAACCAGTCGCCTGTACTGGACGGAAAGATGTGCTTGCGGAAAATCTGGATTGCAGTAGCCAGTTTCTTAGTTTTTTCATCAACCTCGCTTTGTTGGATGATGTTTCTTGTGCTTCTGCCTGAATCATCTTCCAGATGCCCCAATTGAATGAGCGTCATTTGTTCGATTAACGTCAGAAAAACCGTAAGAATGAAATTCGCTACGCCTTTCTGGCCTGTGAAATGTAGAGTCTTGATTGCATTCCTTAGTGTGGTTTCTTGTCCAGTCTGTCCATCGATAAAGAAAACAAATCCCTGTGAGCACTCAATGCCGACAATGATTCCCTGCAATTTATCTGCTCCCACAGGAAAGAGAAAGACGCTAACACCATCAAACGATTTGCCTTTGAGGAACTCGCACCTGCGCATACACAGATCAATCCCAACATTCTTCTCCTCTATGTGTGTTCTTCTCCTATCCGCTTTTAGGCCTGCAACTAAATGCACAACATGTTCAGTCTGGCTGGGCTTGTAATCCATCGCGTTCATCCAAGCCTTGATCAATTGCGGCGGTGGTTTACGATCAATCCCCAGCCGTGAAAGATGGACTTCGGATACGTTAATTTGCTTAGCAATTTTCTTGGCGGGTATCCCTTTTGCCTTCATAAACTGTCTCAGACGAGACAAAATGAATTGATGCATGCGCAATTCGAAGTCCTGATGCTCGATTTTGGTTAACTTACCTTGATTCATGGTGTCGCCGAGGATACCACAAATGAAGGCGCTTCTAACCAAACAAAGAGAAGGTGTGTTAAATAATCATTGCATTTTGGTTAAGTCATTTTTTGCTCTGTGGTAAGCCAAAAACAAAGAGTAAAAAATGAGGAATGACATTTCATACTACTCCAAATCGTGTACGGGAACTCCGCCAAAAGCGAGGCATGAGCCAGCGAGGGTTGGCTCAAATAGCTGGCTTGCATCATCCCGCTATCACGCATATCGAAGCGGGTAGACGTATCCCAACGTTCCAGACGATGAAAAAAATCGCCGATGCGCTTCAAGTACACGTTTCTGATATTTTCTCATGACCCTCAGCCCTGCCCTCATAGGCGAGCTGCAAGTCATTCTCCGTGAAGAATATGGAGCTGAAGTAGACAGCACTGAGGCAGCAGAAATTGGTACCAACCTCGTAAGGTACTTCGATTTCATTGCAAGGATCGATCATCGGGCATGCCAAGAATCCGGACAGGCGGAACGGGCACCTCCGTGAGTCACGAATGACCTCAGAAGTGTATTTCCCATTTCACCCCCTTGTATGACCCATCTTACACAACGTGCAGTAAACGGCCAATTCAATCATGACGATCCATTCGTCCAAGCTGTGCTAAGGCTTGCGGAAAAGTGGAATGCGACCGTGACGCTTCTCCGTTCACGAACTTGTTTTTCTTGCCCCAAGAACGATGAACAAGCGTAACCTCGATCATTGCCGCAACATTCCCATCCTGCGAGTAGCAGAAAGCCTTGGACTTGAGCTGAGGCGCACAGGAAGTGGGACATGGAACGTAAAAGATGGCAATGACCGTCTCGGCTATACATCGCTCACCATCTTTGAGAAGACAAACAACTGGAGACGATGGAGCGGAAAGGTATCTGGCGGTGTATCGAAAGGCAGTATTTTCGATCTTGTCATGCATATGCGTGACTGCAATTTCAAAGAAGCTCTCAATTTCCTTTCCTCTCGATTTCTATGAGACAACTCAGAAACCGCAGGCCTATGCCGAAAACTATTCATGATCTTCTCCCGTTGATCGGCGAATATCACCAAGCGCTTTCACCTGAGGTTCGACAATATTTGAATGCTCGTGGCATTGCTGATGCGATTATCGACAAGCGAAAGATCGGGCAAGGAAAGTTCGTTGTAAAAGAATGGATCACCGTCCCTATTGATGATGCCAACGGCGAGACAGTACAAGTCGTTCTCCGTAGAGTACCAAACGCGCCCGAGACTCAGTTGCGATATATGAATCCAAAAGAAAGCAAAGCCGCTCTCTTTGGCGCGGACTTACTGCAAGGCGATCCAGACACGATTATGTGCTGCGAAGGGGTCTTTGATGCCCTTGCAGCTGCATCACATGGAATATGCGCAATTAGCGGCACGACGGGTGTGGCAACCTTCCCAGAGGAATGGTTCGAATACGTCCTAAAGACGCCTAAGAAACGAAAATTTATTGTCTGCTTCGACAGGGATGATGCGGGAGCGAAAGGTGCTCAGACCCTTTTGTTCAAGGCCTCACAGATTCGCAGTGACCTCGAACTATATAATATTCATTTGCCGGATCTTGGCGCAGGAAAGGATCTCACGGATTTTTTCCTTCAATGCACGGCATCCGACAAAAAAGATGCACTCCTTTCCCATGCACAACCCTATACGCCTCCGACTCCCCGTGATCATCTTCTCGAAGCCCTATCGTCCGAAACGAACCTTGCTATCCGCGCTCCGAGTCAGGGATGGTGCGGATCGTGGGGATATTATGTTGTGACCGTACGGTACGAAGGTGAATTCAAGCCGTACGTTGTCACGTCCGACAAGCAGTGTTTTCCATGTGAAGATACAGAATGGTCACAGCGTGGGTACCAGCCAGATCGGGCAGCGCTTGTCGATAGAAGTTGTCGATGGGAGCAAAGGCAACTCATCCAATTCCTCAGAAATGAAGGGGAAATTCTTAGCTTGCTTGATGTGCTTCAGTACGTTCGTGAAGTGTTTAGCCGGTATGTAGATTTTCCCGACTCCCGCTGTTTTAGCGTCGTGGCTACATGGGTTGTTATGACGTATTTCTATCGGCTTTTCCCCGCCGTGCCCTATCTGCATCTAACCGGACTCAAGGGCTCAGGAAAAACAAAGGTGCTCCAGATTACAGCACTCATCGGCTTCAATGGGGAATTGGTCACAAGCTCCTCTTCAGCGGCTTCGATCACGCGACTTGTAGACAGCAGCGGCGCAACGCTGGGCGTTGACGAGGCAGAGGATATGTGGAGCACACGAGACGAGAATACGGGCGCTTTGCAGGAGGTACTACGCTCCGGCTATAAGAAGGGCATTCTTGTCACGAAATGTGAGAAGAAAGATGGTGACGGGAATCACGTTGTCGTGAGGCTCGATCCATTCTCCCCCAAAGCCATGTCCGGCATTCGCGGTCTAGAGGATGCGCTTGCCTCACGATGCATCGAGGTATTAATGCTTCGCACGACAAATCGAAAAGTGGCGAATGCTGAGATAATCCCTTCTTCAGATGATTGGCAGAATCTTCGGGCAATCATCTACCCCGCCACTCTTGATGCCATGCCTGCCATTGAACAGGCGGCACGGCAATTTGAAGTAGTGCAACTCATGGGTCGTGATGCGGAGCTTTGGAAACCTCTGTTCGTCGTAGCCAAAGTCGCCGGTGCAACCGATATGTATGAAGAACTGCTTTCCTATGCCCTTGAGCAGAATGCGAAGCGCAAGGATGGGGATGGAGATATGGAGATTGGGAAAATTCTTACTTGCCTCTACGAGCTTCTAGGATCAATGCCCAGTGCATTCATAACGGTAGATGACATCTTTACCCGCCTTGCGGCAGAGGATGAATTTTCTTTCTTCACTGACCCAAAGGAAAGGAGTAAGCGCGGGAAATGGCTGAACTCCCGTCTCAAGCGTCTCGCCCTCTGGGAACGACAAGCCGAAGTTCGTAGCATCGACGGAGAAAAGAAACGAGGATACGTGATTGAAATGGTGAAATTACAGAAAGCATCTGAACGACATGGCATTGCCTTCCCCTTAGAATCGGTTACTTCCGTTACCGAGGTGCAAGTTTCGTCTCCATGAGGCCAAAATCTGTGGTAACAGGTTGTTGAATCACCTGTTACCGCATTCATGGCTTTTGAAAGCCGTATCTTCCGATGAGTAACAGATGTAACTGTTTTTACCCCGTTTCCCTGCTATAATTTCTCCGCACCCATCATCACCGCACGTAAGACTCGTTTTCTGTGTCGCTCAAAGGGGCGATCCTGCCGACAAAAGTCTTACGACTGATGTTGGGTGCCAGGGTCGTCCCTTTGGGCATTACCATTTCCCACCACAACTTATGACCAATGCAATTCTCATCGCTCGCGTGTCGACGAAAGAACAGGCAGAGGAGGGCTACTCATTACAATCACAGGTAAAACTGCTTGAGGAGTATGCACAGAGGAGAAGCATGAAGATTCAGCAAAGTTTTGTGATTCCCGAATCTGCCAGTGGTAAAGTGGAACGTAAGTTATTTGGAGAAGCGCAGGAATATCTACGCAAGCATTCCGATGTCACGGTCATCCTCAGTGAAAAGGTCGACCGTATCACACGGAATTTCAAGGATGCAGTAAAACTTAATGAATGGCTTGAGGAAGATATAAACAGACAAATCCATTTTGTGAAGCAAAGTCTTATCATTCATCAGAATTCGAAGTCTCACGAGAAATTCCAATGGGACATCTATCTCGTTCTTGCACGACAATACAGCAACAACCTCTCTGAGGAGGCAAAGAAGGGACTCGACGAAAAATCTGCGCAGGGCTGGTATCCGGGGAATAAAAAGCCCGGCTATAAAACTATCGGTGATACCGGTCATAAGCTGTGGATCATCGACGATTCCCCTGAATCTGATGCACCTTTTATTCGCCGTGCATTTGAACTATTTGATACCGGTGAACACACGCTTCTCAGTCTTAGTAAGGCTCTACTTGCCGAGGGATGGAGTAGGCATGGAGGAAAAGTAGGCAAGACTACATTGCATGGCATGCTTACAGATTGCTTCAACTGCGGGGAATTCAGATGGAACGGGAGGCATTGTGTGGACGCAAAGCATGAAGGACTTGTAAGTAAGGAACTTTTCTACAGCGTGCAAGAAAAGCTGAAGCGGAAAATCACGGGCAAGTATCGTAAACATGATTTCCTCTTCAAGGATTTGATGAAATGCGGCGAGTGTGGACGCTCAGTCGTTGCGGAAGAGCGGAAAGGACACCACTACTATCACTGCACACGTTTCAATACGAACTGCACACAATGCAGATATACGCGTGAGGAAGTAATCGAAGAAGAACTGCTCACGATCTTGGAATTCCTGCGCGTGAAGGAAGGTAAAATGGTGGATTGGCTACGAAAGGCGCTCAAGGAGCACCATGCTGAGGAGTCTCAATACCATGATCGGATAATGAGTGATCTCAACCATAAACTGTCTCGCGTTCAGACTCGTCTCGATGCTCTGTACGATGACAAACTAGACGGCAAAATAGAGCCGGACTTCTATGAGAAGAAGTTCAAGCAATACGGGCAGGAACAGAAAGACATCCTCGAAGCCATCAAACGTCACAAGGCAGCAAACATCAATTATATGGAGTTCGGCTCTAAGATTTTCGAACTGGCTCAGGCTGGCCGTAAACTCTATGAAAAGAAGGCTACGAAGGCCGAGAAGCGACAGATGCTTAATTTCATATTTTCCGACGTTCGTCTGATCGACAATAAGCTAGTCCCACAATATAAAAACGGCTTCCAGCTGATCGCTGAAAGAGCAAAAACTGGGAATTGGCTGGGGAGGAGGGATTCGAACCCCCGAATGGTAGCTCCAGAGGCTACTGCCTTACCGCTTGGCGACTCCCCAACAGAGATGGAAATAATGAGCAGTTTAGGGAGCTTGGCGCCTGCCCGCCGTAGTCCCGCAGGACGGAGGTGGGACTCCCCAATGCTTATAGTGGGACTCCCCACCGTGGCTCGCGGAAGATTACCCATTTTATGGCTATCTGACCAGTCCCGAACGTAAAAGCATTAGCCTCCGAAGACCTGACCCAGAATATTGCTAGCCCCCTGACTGCGCTGCGGAGCCCGAAGAAACGGGTTTAACTGCTCAGCGAAGGTACGGAGGTTTCTGGTCTGAAGATACAGCGTTCCCGGACCCGTGAACTCACATGCGAGGCCTTCACCGGTGGTGACAGCCGTTACCATGCCACTGCCCATGTTGCGGATATTGTAGTTCATATCAGCCGGAAACGCGACGATGTGCCCGTTATCGACGATGAATTTCTCACCTGGCTGTAATTCTTTCCTCAGAATACCGCCGAAACTGGAAACGAAGATATCTCCCTGACCTTCGGCGCTGATCATAAAGATGCCTTCACCGCTCAGAAATCCTTTCCAACCTGAAAAGTGCGAGTCGGTCTGTACGTCTGGTGAGGACGCGAGAAAAGATCCGCCTTGTACGAC
>CALRGQ010000023.1 GCA_943357915.1 Candidatus Peribacteria bacterium | reverse complement strand
CGCTTGCCTCCGCGTACTCAAAATGACCCCCTCAAAAACCTTGTGTGGGACTCAACCGTTTTGTTGTCAGACCCCGTCGTTCTACCATTCGACTCGTCCCGCACGTGCGGGACTCGCTCGTGGCCTGCAGCCACACTTACTATGCCTCTTCCCGTTCCAGCAGCGCTTTTTTTCTCTCTACTCCCCACCGGTACCCCGAAAGTGACCCGTCCGTACGGACAACACGGTGGCACGGAATGATCACTGCAATGTTATTTGCCGCACATGCTTGAGCCACAGCACGTGCTGACTTTGGTTTGCCGATGCGCTTCGCGATGTCTGTATATGTTGCGGTTTTGCCACACGGTATTTTCTGGAGTGCACGCCAAACTTGTTTCTGAAACACCGTGCCCTCAAGATCCAGAGGCAGAGAAAATTGCTTGTTAGGTTTCTCGATAACACCAATGACTACAGCTAAAAGTTTCTGAATCTTTGTATCTTTTTGAGCAAGTTTTGCATCTGGAAAACGCGTTTGTGCCTCGCGTACCAGCGCTTCAGGCGTATCCGCAAGTAAAACCGAACAAAGACCGACGTCCGATGCCGCAATAAGAACAGAACCAAATGAGCAGTACGACATTGCATAGAACGTGTTCTGTAGACGATCAGATCTTTGCTTCATAGGCTGATTCTAGCCCATTACTTCACCAGATCTGGAGTCTTTTCCAGTGGAATAAAACGATAGTCCTTTGGAAGCACGATATGAACTGACACATCCTCAATAGGTCCTGAAATCACGTGAGGCAAAGCAAGATACTTCGAAAGAAAATCTGACGTAGCACTTTGAGATGAAGAAGTAATCTGCGGATTTGCAATATCCGACATAGATTCGATCTTCTCTGTGACCAAAAATCCGTTTCGGAGCAACTCATTTCTAAGTCGGTGAGCCGCAAGACGTGTCTTCGGATCAGCCGTAATCGTGATCGTAGGCTGCGCGGCATACAGCTGCCGTTGCGTGAAAAGTAGTGCTGTGAGTGTCCGGATCTGCCCCCAATCAGAGATCTTGCCAGATAGCGAGTAAGGCAGAAGAATCGCTCCGGCTGCTGACTCCTCTTTGGGCGAGACAACGAATCCTCCAGCTTCCGCCATAGAATAATCAGTACCAACCGATGTGCTCAGATGCATAGAGAGAATATTCTCTCGAGGAACCGTAAGAACTGCTCCCACGAGTGCAACCAGATCTCCAGAAGAAAAAGTCCATTCAGCATGATTCTCCATCACACCCAAAACCGAGCGCGCCAAACCAAAGTTCTCCAGCGGGTTTTTAGCTTTTATTTTTTCTAACAGTGCACCAAGGATCTGTTGCTGGCGCGATGAACGATCAAAATCCGATGTCGAATGTCGGCTTCTGGCGTACTTGAGTGCCGTATCACCATCCAGATGTTGAGGTCCTGCACCAAGCGAGAATGTACCCATCACTCCCTCCTCAACTGGATACGTATAATCGACGAGCGCCTGAGGCACATCAAGATCGATACCTCCAAATGCATCAATAATCTCACTAAATGCAGTGAAATCAACTTTGATGACGCCATGAATAGTAACGCCAAGTTTGGAACCGAGTACATCAGCCGTCTCTTGCATGGCCATTTTGGAAGCACCGCTCTGCGTCTGTCCTGCACGCATCAGACTACTTTTTCTATTCGCGTAGAAGGCATTAATACGTGCATCGGGCATTCCAGGAACATCAGTCAGATAAAGATCTCGCGGGAGCGACAGAAGAACGATACTGCGAGTTCTGGGTTCGATACTGGCGATGATGATGGAATCCGTAAGATTGGCACCTGCATGATCTTTATCTCCAACCCCCAGTAGTAACACATTTGTGCGACCGCCTTGATCATGCGGTAGGAATGTACCTGACACACTACTCGCCATACCAAACGCCATTGGTCGTAACACACCGGACGCCCCAATCACCGAAAGGAAAAAAAGGGCAAACCAAGCAACGATGATCAATCCAACGTAGCGTCGGCTCAACAGATGTGAGAATGCGGGGGTCATACCGAGAGTAGACGGTGAAAGAAGAAGAAAGTTACGGTACGACAAAAGTCTGCTTGCGGCAATGGTCTACAGCCCTCACTCTGTCCGCCCGAGGCGGACATCTCTCTCCATCGAAATGGAGAGAGAAATGTCCGTAATCAAAGAAAAACTCAGGCTCCCTCCTCTCCAGATCGCTGGAGTGGAGGCTAGGTGGTGAGGGCTGTTTGCGGCAAATAACTTATTTCTGAGATTCAGTGTTAAGCGGCTACTTTTCTCAGGCATATCAAAATCGAAGCAATCCAGCTGCATGTTCTCAGGCCTGTATCCGCGAGAAAAGCCAGCTGCCGACCCACATACAGAGTGCAGTGATAACAGAAAGGATCAGGAAATCCTGAAAGAGCCCGAAGTGTACGATGCCCGTGAGTGAGCCTCTGAGACCGTCAACGCCATATGAAAGCGGATCAACCGCTGCAATGATGCTGAGTATTTTTGGTGCGTTCTCCAGAGGAAACAAAGCGCCTGAAAGGAAGAACAGCGGCATGACGAGAAAATTCATAATGAGTTGAAACCCCTGAAAATCTGTCAGTACCGAAGCAATGGCAGTACCGAGGGCTGTGAAAAGAAGTGCAATGAGAAACATAAACACAAATGCGACCGGAACCATAGCTAGACTCTCAGGCCGGAATCCGGCAACAAAACAAATCGCAAAGACGATGAGCCCTTGAATCATGGCCACCGTCGCACCGCCGAGCGTACGTCCGATCATGATGGTGATGCGGGAAACGGGTGCAACGAGCGTCTCTTTCAGGAATCCGAACTGACGATCCCAGATGATCTCGATCCCTGAGAAAATGGCGGTAAAGAGGATGCTCATAGCGATGACACCCGGAGCCAAAAACATAATGTAATTGCCGCCGTTGGCTTTGGCGTAGATTGGCCCGAATCCGAATCCCAGTGCGAAGAGAAATAAGATAGGCTGACCAAGCGAGCCCACGATGCGGGATTTGGAGCGGAGATACCGCTTGATCTGCCGAAGCCAAAGAATGTAGATGGTTTGCATAAAATTTAACGTTTACGAAACATACGGCTATGGATGCGCATATTATCGATAGCAGACGCAGATTCATCACGAATCGTACTTCCGGTCAGTGCGAGGAACGCGTCTTCAAGCGTCTGTGTTTTGGTCTGAGTTTTCAGCTCATCCGATGTACCCGATGCGACGATCGTTCCGTGATCAATAACGGCGATGCGCGTGGCGACTTTGTCCGCTTCTTCCATGTAGTGCGTCGTCAGGAATACCGTGATGTTCTCTTTTTTGTTGAGATCCGTAACGTACGACCATAGATGATTTCTGGTTTGAGGATCGAGCCCAATGGTCGGTTCATCGAGAAAAAGAATTTTCGGATGATGCAGCAGCCCCCGCGCAATCTCGAGCCTGCGCTTCATGCCGCCGGAGAAATGCTTCACGAGATCATGCATACGATCCATCAGCCCCACCATCTCCATGAGTTCAGACATACGATCCCGCCTCAGTTTTGTCGGAACACCATACAAAATGCCATGAAGTTCTAAATTTTCCCACGCAGTGAGTTCGTCATCAGTGCTGGGATCCTGAAAAACGATACCGAAGGATTTTCTGACGTTGTCTTGATCAACTCGCGGATCAAACCCGTTCACACGAATCTCGCCCGATGTGGGCTTCAGAAGTGTGGTGAGCATTTTGATCGTCGTTGTTTTACCAGCACCGTTGGGACCTAAAAACGCAAAAATTTCTCCCGCCTGCACAGAGAAAGAAATCCCTTTCACTGCGGCGATGTCACCGAAATTTTTCGTCAGGTTATCAACGCTGACGATCGGCATGCCGGAGGACAAAAGGGTAACTGACATAATCATGCGAATTCTACTCTTCTCTTGTGATATGACGACTGACGACGATAATCGTTGCGCAATTCGCGAACAGAAAAAGACATGAAGACACGACTCATGAGCGATAAACCTCTATACTGAAGAATGACAATGCTCAAGAGACTCCTCAAAATTCGGCGCGCGGTTCGCACCTGTTTCCGCTCGTTTCGGGCAGCGATGCATGGACCAGAACGCGGCAAGGAAAAAGTACGGCGAGTACTGACCTCGCTCCGTGCCCAGGAGCGTAAAAAGTTTCCCGATGATCATGAAAACTTTGCCAAGGTGTATTTTAAAAAACGAGCGTATCGACGGCTGAAACAGCTAATTTTTCTCGCTCAGCGTTCCATTGATATACAGATGTTTATCTGGCTGGCGGATACGACGGGACGCGACATCGCAAAGCTGCTTACCGATGCCGCAAACCGTGGTGTCATCGTGACGGTGAGAAAAGAAATCATCGGTGACATTTTTGAATTCGGTGATGACTTTGTGACCACAAAAAATGATAACGATGCTGTATGGCAGGCATTCTGGCATCACCCGAATATTTCGGTGCTCCATGAAAATAAGCATGATCACTCCAAAACTTTTGTCATCGATGACGAACTACTTCTTGTATCGAGTATGAACATCGGTGATGCCTACTGCAATAATTGGCATGAATGCCTAGTAGAACTGCGTGGAGAGCGATTTGTAAAAGAATACAGGCAGGGCAATACAGAACTACCGCAGAGAACAAAGCAAGGTTGCGTCACGGTACTCCGGAGTGATCCGGATCATCCGATGCTTCCAGCCGTCCTAGGCCTACTGAAAAGCGCGAAGAAAAGCATCCGCATTGAAATGGCATATTTTTCCGATCCGCAAATCATCGATCTACTCGCCAAAAAAACATACGAAGGCGTCTACGTCTTTCTGGTCATGCCTCGCTCACAGGATGTGCACCACCATGCCAATCTGGAAGCTGCGGCAAAAATGCTGAAGCTCTCTCATAAGAATCGGACATTCGTCTTCCGGTATCCCCGCGGCCAGCTACACACCAAGATGATCATCATTGATCGTAAGACACTCTTCATCGGTTCCACGAATTTCATCACATCGTCACTCATGAAAATGGGCGAGACGAATGTACTGATTCACCGACGTCCAAAGAGTTGTCTGCGGATCGCACGTCGAAGATTTGCGAAAGACGTACTGCAAAGCGCGCAAATGGAAGCCAAAGAATTGACCCGTTCGCTCAGAGAAAAATTTTTATCGTGGCTGAATTTATAATTTCAGGATCCCGCAGCAGTGGTTCGCAAACCTCTGCGTGGCGGACTCTAAAGAGCGATTTGCGAATCGCTTCTGCGGGTATATAGCATTTTGCAGAAGCTATTCGATCCACAATAATAAACTCTTCAAATAATCTACTTCCGGATGGAAAATATTCACCGGATGATCAAACGCATAACGGTGCCGATCAAGAATCCGTACGGAACGCCGTGCCTGTTGTGCTGCATGAAAAATAATCGTCTGAAACAGCTGATGATCAATCTGATAACTGCATGAACATGTGAGTAACAAACTCCCGGGTACCAACGCTTCCATCGCCATACGGTTCATATCGGTATAGGCGAACTTGGCTCGGTCAATGTCCGTACTGCGTTTTGCGAACGCCGGAGGATCCAGAATGATAAAATCATACGGACGGGGTAATGGCTTGCGACGCAGAAACGCAAACACATCTTCAGAGTATCCCGTAAATGTCCCCGGTTTCACGCCATTGAGCTTCATGTGCTCGCCTGCTTTCTCGATGGCTGCTTTGTCATAATCCACGGCATCTGCACTCTTCGCGCCTCCCATGAGCGCATTCAGAGAAAACCCACCGACATAGCTGCAGCAATCCAGAACTGTGCGACCTTCGGCCAGTTTTTTCACGAGCGATCGCATCTCGCGCTGATCCAGAAACAGTCCGGTCTTCTGGCTGCCCATGAGCGTGATCAAATACTTCAGCCCACGTTCCTTCACGGTGATCGTATCCGGTCCTTTTCCCTTTACCCATCCCTCACGCGGTTCCATGCCTTCTTTTTTTCTTCCCGGACCGGCTGACTTCTCAAAAATCGCAGTAGGACTAAGTAGTTCGGTCAGTATTGTGATGATCCACTCTTTCAGATTATCCATGCCTTTTGTCGTGAGCTGGATTACGAGCACCGAATCGTACTTATCGACAATCAGTCCCGGAACGCCATCACCCTCGGCATTGATCATACGATACGCATTCGTGTCTTCTTTGCGGAAAAACAATTGCCGCAGATCAATCGCACGTTTCATCGTGGCCTTGAGTTCGATCATCGGATCTCCTTTTTTGAATGCAATCGCTCGGGCGCAGATATATGCCTTGCGGTTGAGTGTCGCGTAACACAGAAAACCACCATCACTCCCCTGCACTTCCACGATCGATCCATCGGGACAATCCGGATATACAGACACCGACGTCTGGAACACGGCATGATGCCTATTCTTGAGATGCGGATCGCGGCCGGGTTTGAGACGAAGAACGGGGTAGGTGGTCATGACTGAACAGTAGCAGAAAATATACGCGATAGAGAGCGCGATGCTTCGCGCGGCTAGTTTTTGCGGCTGGTTCCCGCGATTTCAATGATGATATCCACTCCCTGCAAGAATCGAATGTGCTCGATACAACTGTTCTAGAAAAACAAGTTTGCAAAGCTCATGTGGCAGCGTCATGCGGCTTAATGACAAAACAAGTGTCGCCTTCGCTCGAATCTGATCATCCAAACCGTAGGCACCGCCCAGAACAAATGTGACAGACTGCCCTGCATCACGCTGTTTGCCTATCCATGACGCAAACTCCGGTGAAGAAAATTCTTTGCCTTTGTCATCAAGCGCGACGATCACACCGTCTGTTTTTTCCAGCGTCTCCAGAATTTTTTTGCGCTCTTCCTGCTCGTTGCCTGCACCCAAAATACGCTCCGAAAAATCACACGAATGAGATAATCGTTCCGCAAAAACATTGCAACCGTCTTTGATCCACGGCGTTTTCACTTTGCCGACAGAGAGCAAACTAATTCGATGCACTTACTTTCTATGCAAAAGCGCTACAAGCTCAATATGCGCCGTGTGCGGGAACATATCGACTGGCTGCACGGTGCGCAGTTCGTAGCCGTTTTTCAGTAACTCTCCGAGGTCACGTGCAAACGTCGCAGCATTGCATGACACATAGACGATTTTTTCCGGACGATGCGTGATGATCGACTCAAGTGCTGCCGGATGTAAGCCCACTCTGGGTGGATCAACGACAATGACATTGAACTTATATTTGCCTCCGGCTTTCAGCTGTTGGTGCAGAACTTGCTCGGCTTTGCCTTTATAGAAACTGATATTGCCAATGCGGTTTCTGCCAGCGGATCGAAGCGCATCATCGATGGCCGAAGGATGAGACTCAATACCGACCACTTTCTCGCAATAGCGAGCCAAATACTGCCCGATGGTTCCCATGCCACAGTAGGCGTCTAAGACCGTATCTTTGAGGCTAAGATCAGCAGCAGCTCCGATGGCGCTATACAGTTTTTCCGTTGCGAGAGTGTTCGTCTGAAAAAATGAGAATGGCGAAATCTGGAATGAGAGATCAAAAATACGTTCGGTGATCCACTGTTCGCCGATGAGTGAATGAATCTTTGGTTCTTCCGGTTTATCATTCAAACCAAAATGCTCGACGATCAAGAGTGACTTCAGATGCGGACGTCCGGCGAAACGCAGGAATTTCTGGAACAAAGGCTCCAGCTCTTTTTTTCTGGCCTGCACCACAAAACAAATCATCTGCTCTTCCGTGTGAATACCACGACGTAAAATCAAGTTCCTGAGCATACCCTTGTGCGTTTTTGGGTTATAGACGGTCAGCTTGGTATCCGCCATGAACCGACGAACGTCTGCAAGCAGTGTCGGCAATTGTTCGTCATACAGATGACATTCGGTCACCGGCAAAATAGTGGCCCACTCACCCGCCATGTGAAAACCAATACTCGGATTCTCATCAAAGAAGATCCGTTGCGGCTTTGCACCCGGAACCGTTGGCGGCTTCTGTTCGGTACGCATATTGGCGTAACCAAACGTGAGTTCAAGCTTATTGCGATAATGAAACACCTGCGGACTCGGGATAATCTTAAGCACGCGGCCGGGTAGCTGTTTCCTGACCGCTGGATCAACCGGTGTCAGATGTTCCAGTGTTTCCCTCACAATGTCCTCTTTGTACTGAATCTGCTTATTGTAATTCAGGTTTTGCCACACACATCCGCCACACGTACCGAAGTGCTGACACTTAGCCACGATTTCATCTTTTGAGCGCATGATGACTTTCTCGACCCGAGCCTCGAAATACGTGTCTTTCTTCTTCGTCAGAACAACGGAAACCTTCTGGCCCGGAATAGCACCGGTGATAAAGACAGGTACGCCTCCAAGCGTCGCAAAACCCGCACCGCCATGGGCAAATTTCTCAACAGTGAGGACATGGGACTGTCCGGGAGCCGGAACAATGGGGTCAACGATACTTGACATTATTCAGTATATAATGTATAAATACACACTTTTGAAATCTATGGTCTCTTCTAAGCCCTTCCAAGCGCCGGTAAGAAAGACGACCCACCTCTTAGCTGGGGGAACAATGCTTGCGCTTTTGGTAGCTGCGGTCATGGTAGCACGCACGCCTTCTGTGGCAAGCAAAAGTAATGTGCACACAGCTGCACAAACAAAAGCGATCGTCCTAATAGTGAAAAATCCGGTCGTTACCGTAAAAAAGACAGCCGTTCCACCGGCTCATAAGGCTGCTCAAGGCTTACTTCCCGTCGTGAACCATGAAGATATCCTCCCTCACCATCGCATTCTGGCTGACCAAGTGCTGCGCTCACTCCCTTCCTCATGTCGGGACAACCTCAAAAACTTTTACGTAAACTATGAAAAAAATCCAAAAAACCGCGGACTGGGGGGAGAAAGTACGATCATCGTAGCGGGCAATGTTCCGAAGCTTGAGTTTATGGCGCTGATCGTCCATGAATGCGGGCACGTGGTTGACCTTGGTGCGCTCAGAGGCACGCCAGATAGCGGATACACTGCATTCTTTGACGGCAATACACCGATCTACGGCAATGACCCCAGTGTCGCTTTTTATTCGATAAACTGGATAGCATCAGAGACCAAGCGACCAGGCACCAAAGACACTCACTTCATCTCCGGCTATGCCGCGGCAGACTCATTTGAAAACTTTGCAGAAGCATACACTGCCTTTGCGCTACAGAACGAAGCGTTCAAGAAACTAGCCACAACAAACTCGGTCATGAAAGCTCAGTATGATTTCATGGAACACGTGGTCTTTGCTGGATCAGAACCGATAGCGAGTGGTCAGTATATTCCTGGAAAGAAGTTACCATGGGACGTGACAAGGCTACCCTTCACATTGCATGCAAAACAGTAACGACCAACATAGGCAAAATGATAGTCCCCTTCTGGTAATAGAAAGCCCACCTGAAAGAATAATGACGATAGCAGAAGCAACCCACTTTCTCGATGAGATGCTTACCCACCAACGTCAACTCTGTGATTTCGAACATACTGACCAAGGGGGCAAACGATGTCCTCAAGCAAACTTTGGCTGCCTGCACTCTTTAAGCCAAAGTCCAATAGCTGCAATAGAGGCAATGCAGACTGCAGGTATTATTAACTTCAGAGAGCGTCTCGCATTATATGCCGAATACTATCCATTAAACCAAGCATTCCGAAAAATGGATGCACCACTGCATGTAGCTGTAGAAAATGAAAGTGGTCATGATGATCTCAAGAAAGTTGCCCACCAAGCGAGAGAAAGGCTCTTTGCTTTTATTTGGAAAATTCGAAGAATGCTTGAGGATACGGAGCCAGCTACTAGTCTTGAATAAGAAGACAGTAAAAAACATGAATCACCACTACTTTGCATTGCTAACGTAGAACACAAACCAATACCGTCCGTGCTATCCTGCTCTCATGCGCCGTACTCTTCTGCTCGCAATTTGGCTCTGCACGGACATCGCTCTGTTCATCGCTGCGTACGCAGTAGCGTATTTCTTACGGATCGGGTTCATCAACTCGACTGATTTTCCACTCGATCTGTACCTGCAGACCGCGCTCATCGTTTCGCCATTCTGGATTCTGACGATGTTACAACTCGGGATCTTTCGGCTGACGCGGATTCAGTCTGACCAGAAAAATCTGGCACACATCTTGTTTGCGTGTGTTCTGGCATCTGCACTGTTCACGCTCACATACTATTTTCTGTTTACCGAATTTTTCAGTCGCCTTCTGCTTGTGTACGCGGGAGCCATCAATCTCGCACTCACGATCGTCTGGCATCTGGCATTTGATACATGGCAACGCACAGTGCTCCGCAAAAATCCACCTGCCTATCCCGTGCTCATCGTTGGCTTAAACCGTGAGGCAGAACGTTTGATCAATCTCTTAGAAGACAGGCAATCACCATTAAAACCGGTTGCGATTTTGGACGGACAAGGCACCAGCAAAACCGAGGTACGAGGAGTGCCAGTACTCGGAAAACTGAATAAGCTGGAAGATGTCATCAAATCTCTGAGGCCCACACATCTGATTCACTGCAGCAATCTCGAACATACGATTAATCTCATGAGCGTCTGCCGGCAACATAAGATGACGTATCTGCTGCTGCCATCCTTACTTGGTGTGGTAGGAGGAACGGAAGAAATGATCTCACTCGAAGGTCAGGCGATGGTCGCGGCAAAGAGTTAAATGCTAGCATGTGATTAACGCATGCAAACCTTTATCTTAGCTGGCGGATTTGCCACCCGTCTCTGGCCACTCACGGAATCCCGAGCCAAACCTCTCCTGACACTCGCAGGGAAGCCGATTCTGACGTACGCAGTGGAAGCAGTACCTCAGGACATGCGGATCACCGTCAGTACGAATGCTGCCTTTGCAGATGACTTTCATGCGTGGCAAAAAACGCTGAAGCGTGGCAACGTCAGTATTTCGATCGAAGATGCGGGGCATGAAGACCAGAAACTGGGTGCACTCGGTGCAGTCGCAAAATGGATTCGTGAAGAAAAAATCGATGATGATGTGCTCCTGCTAGCCGGAGATAACTTTGCAGCGTGTGATATGCCATCTTTCCTCAAGCTCTTTCGGGGCAACCCTCTCGTTGCTGGCCACGATATCGGCTCAAAAGATGCAGCAACGCAATTTGGAACGATCCTCACAAAAGAAGAATCAGGTAGTGCTCTTCAAACTGTTACTTCTTTTGAGGAGAAACCGGCCCATCCCAAATCAACGATTGTTGGAACCGGCTGGTGGGTACTGCCACGCGCAGTACTTCCTGTTCTGGCCGAATATGCAGCCAAGCATCCTGATAACGTCGGTGGCGTGTTTGAAGAATTCTTACGACGCACGATTCCGGTCGATTGTTTTATTTTCCGATAACTATGGAAAGACATCGGATCATTTGAGGCCTACATATCACTGCATCGTGAACTCGTCGGTGAAAAAACGATCGCACATCCCACGGCCATTATCAGTCCAGATTCCGAGCTGAAGGGATCAGTAGACCTCGGTCCCAAAACACAGATTCAGAAGTCCATTCTGACTGACTGCATTGTCTTTGGAGACACAAAAATATCAGATTGTGTCCTCATACGTTGCATTATCGATGAAGGATGTTCACTCACCGGTGTCGATCTGACGGACAAAATGCTCCGAGCAGGCACGGTGCTGCACCTGAGGCCATAATAGGGAGAATGAATGTGCGGTTTCCCTTCGATGACAAAAGGGTTACACTTGGCCGCGCTATGAAGAACAGACTTCTCATCGGCCTCACTGTTGCTTTCATGATCCTCACGGGCTGTGCAGGAGCATCGACGCTTACCTATACGGTCGGTACGAACATTGCCGATAACGCAAAATCGATGGAACTTTTTCAGGCCAGTGAACGTGTCATGATTCGGAAGCTCGCCGGAAACGACATCAAAGACGCACAAGTCACCGTAGTTCCATCAGGCAGCGGAAGTGCTGTCATGACCCTGAAACTACCAGACGCCAAAGCAGCGGACATAGCTCGCGCGATGCTTTCGGAGACCTTCACGTTTGATATCCGTCTGGAAGGACCCAAGACTCCTGGTATGTCGGAAGGTGAAACAAACTGGGTTCCCACCGGCGTCGACGGTTCCACGCTCCTGTGGATCTACGCGATTTCAAACCCTGATACACAAGAGATCGGCGCTGAACTGGTCTTTAACGAACAAGGCCAAAATCTTCTGCAAGCTGCATTCACCGGCAATAAGGGTAAGTCTGTCGGTATCTTTGTCCGTGATCTTCTGGTGTCGAAAATGACCATCACTGACGAGGTACTCTCGAGTCACATCCTCATTAGTGGCATTCCTTCCGAACATGTCGCACAAATTTTCGCAGATGACGTGAATGTCGGTCTGCACGCCATTTTTACTCCAACCAAGTAATTCCCCTTCTTTTTATGTCCTCCTCTGAACAACGCTCATCGTTCTGGCCCATCGTCACCGTCATTGTCGTGGTCCTCTGTACCATCATCGCAATTCCGGACAGGTACAAAACGTTCCTTCCTAGTGTTCTCAAGCCTGGATTGCATCTTGGTTTGGATTTAGCCGGTGGGACACAGTTGGATTTCCGCATTTCAGAAGATGAGATCATCAGTCGCAGAGCGGAGATCGTTGCTGAGATCGATGCACTAAAAAAGAATGGTGGTGCGAACACGGACATCGTCAGTAAGCAGGTGGAACTTCAAGCCATCGATGAACAGTACGCAAATCTTGTAGAAGCAATTCGTGGCGTCCTCGAGCGAAGAATCAACTCACTTGGCGTCAGTGAAGCAACCATCACTCCTTCGTACTTCGGTCCCGAAAAACATCTACTCGTGGAATGTCCGGGGATTATCGATGTTGACCGTTGTATCGCGACCGTCGGCAAAACAATCCAGCTCGAATTTAAGGAAGAATACAGCGGAACACCCGTCGGTTATGAAGCCGGCGTCCGTGCACAGGCCGACAAAGTTTTTAGATCTATTGCATCAGGAACTGGCACCCTCAAAGTCTACGGGCAAGATTTGAGCAGTCAGCTCGGCGTCTCGTACTTCGATAATCGCCCCCTGTTTGTGTCCGAACTCCCCAAAGGCATGGAAGCCCTGGCAACCCGAACCCCGAACGACCCCATCATGAAGAATGAATCAACTGTCCAAACAGTCGTACAAGACGAACAGGGTCAGCAGCAAGTAAAAGAGATCAAAGGGATTTACCTTACGAAAGTGTTAGAACCCGCTAAGCAAGTCGCACGCTCACTCACGAACCCTCCCGATGCGTACAAAGAAATCGCGCGCACGACACCTGATTCATCCGTAGATTCAAAGAACGCAATCCCACTCAATGCTGCTCCAAAAGAACTACAAACGACACTCCAAACAATGGCGATCGGTACCGAACAGGTAGTGAGTCAGGGTCCGGATCAGACCGCCATCGTCTACCTTGGAGGCCGAACAGACGGAGGGCAGGAGATGACCGCAAGTCATATCCTGATCCAATACAAAGGATCAGAGCGTGCCGATGCCTCAGTGACCCGTACAAAAGAGCAGGCTAAAATTTTGATCGAGGATATTAAGAAGCGTCTCGGTAACGGCGGCGACTTTGTGGCAATCGCAAAGAAAGAATCAGATGGGCCTTCCAAGGCTGCAGGAGGCTCCATTGGTGTTATTAAGCCAGGAGTCATGCCACAAGCATTTGAGACTGCCGCTTTCGCACTGAAACAAGACCAACTCTCAGATATTGTTGAGACACCGTTTGGGTTCCACATTGTCCGCGCAGACAAAGCACTCTCCACGACGAGCGCGCAAGTGACGTATGACCTGCTGCGCCTGAAAAGCGATCAGCCTGCTGCGACTGCACTTCTTGAAAAAATCGAGAAAGGTGAAGTGACAAGAATGGAAAACCAAATCGTGCTCCGCGGACTATTCTTCTCGCTCGAACCGACCGGCTGGAAGGACACGGACTTAAACGGTCAGCGTTTCCGCACCGCAAGCGTGACAGCTGACCCAACCACAAATATTCCGGTCGTGCAGATTCAGTTTGATGAGAAAGGCGGACTACTGTTCCAGGAACTGACAAAGCGTAACGTCGGCAAGCGCATCGCCATCTTCGTCGGCGGTGACCTGGTGTCAGCTCCGAATGTTCAAAACGAGATCATCGGAGGTACGGCTGTCATCACCGGTAGCCGCACATTTGAGGAAGCTCGTACGCTCGCTCAAGACCTCAATACCGGCGCCATCCCCGCTCCGATCTACTTGGCTGGCCAAAGCACCGTGGAAGCCACGCTAGGAGCAACAGCATTACAACAGTCGATCTTTGCAGCAGCCGTAGGCTTCATGATCCT
This sequence comes from Candidatus Peribacteria bacterium, assembly GCA_943357915.1. Lineage (GTDB taxonomy): Bacteria > Patescibacteriota > Gracilibacteria > Peribacterales > Peribacteraceae > JAGORY01. The sequence goes on along the minus strand of CALRGQ010000023.1, from coordinate 7,627 downwards.
GTGCATATTCATGATCCTCATTTACCGCGTCCTTGGAGTCGTCGCAGCTCTAGCTCTCCTGACGTACGTTGTGCTTCTCGTTGCTAGTACCAAATTGCCTCTGCTCCTGATCTCCCGTCAGTACGTCGTCCTCACGCTTGCCGGTATCGCAGGTATCATTCTTAGTATGGGTATGGCAGTGGATGCCAACGTGCTCGCATTCGAACGTGTCAAAGAAGAACTGAAGAAAGGAAAGATGCTGAAAACCGCAGTCGAAACTGGTTTTAAGAAAGCATGGCCCAGCGTCCGTGACGGCAATTTCTCAACGCTCATCACCTGCGCCATTCTCTTCACCATCGGAACGAGTATCATTCGCGGTTTTGCTGTCACGCTCAGTATCGGTATCTTCATCTCGCTCTTCACAGCCATCATCGTCTCCCGCTGGCTCTGCCGCATCATTGCGCATTCACCACTTGCTGAGAGATTGGAACTATTTGGCGTCAAGAAGAGCGAAACCCATGATGCTGCACGCAAATAGTTGACCTGCAGTATCACAGCTACATGATGCGTCCATGCGCGAGACTCCGGAAGTATCGAAAGTAGATGTCTCTCCAGGGATATCCCGCCGTGCCGCACTCCGAGGGTTTCAACAGGGTATAGAACTGGCGCTGGCCACTCTTTTGACGACAGCAAGACTTACTGCTGTTGACGAAGTCAGTGAGAAGACCGAACAAGAAGCAGAGCCTGACACTGCTCAGATGAGATATCTGAAGCAATGGATGCAGACTCCAGAAGCAGAGCAGCTGAAAAATAAACTCGAAAAAGCGATTCTTGATTTAGAAAACCCCGTGTTTGAAGCACGACAGCAAGCAAAGAAAGTCATCAAAGAACTGACCGAAACGTTGCGAGCGATGATCTTTCCATTTCCGGAAGAACTGCGCCATATCCTTGGAGAAGGAATATTCCCCAGTGATAGATATGGGAGAGATTTCAGAGGCCACATGTGCGATCATCACCGGTCTTCTGTCAGACAAGCATACGATTTCGATGCCATACAAGAGATGATGAGAATGAACAATCACAACGGCTCTCCTCATATCATGCCTGGCGAGTATACGCCGGAAGAATTGCAACAAGCTCTCGAAGCACAGATAGGTCTGCGCGTACGGCTTGCACATAGCTCACCTGCGGTAGGTATGGTGGTCACGAAAGAACGAAATGAATGGGGCCAGGTCCTTCAAGATTGGTCAGTGACACTAGGTGGATGGGGCCTCGATTACAGTCTTTTTGATGATGCGATTTATCTTGAGGAACATCCCAACCCCAACAAACAACTTGTTACCCAAGGGCCTAATTTGTTTATCCAAGAAACCTTTCCTGGTAATTGTACAAATTGCACAGTCATGAGAGTACCGACAATCGGGGAGTTTTTTCAGTCTGATGGCTCTCTAGGAAATACGAACCACTATGTGCATGTAGTAGGAATAGGAAACGAAGGAACCTTAGAAAAATGGCTATCAGATTACCATACAGAGAGGATGAAAGGCGCGAACTGCAAGGCGATCATTGGTCATAGTTTCTCCGCATGTACATCAAGTGCCCGCAGGACCATCACACTCCCCGTTGGGGGCGAAGCGCAGTCACTGGGAAGGCACCAACATCTTCGTACATACATACTGCCAAGTGAATTTGGATGGACCATCACTATTGAGACTCGTTGTGGAGAAGAAGAATACATGAGCCAGGGTATTGATCCTGTCAGAGATATCCTATGGAAAAATAGATATGAGATTTATGATGCCAACGGAAAAGAAATACGACCGAATGCTATAATCAAATGGGGCAATGGAATGGGTAACAATAGTTTTTGTGAATTCCTATTAGACCAAGAGCCAACACATATCCGCATCAAATACATTCCGGATGTACGGCTCAATACCCTTCGGCTCCCCGAAGCCTGCTTGCCGAAAGACGCAAACCAATGAAAGATGTCGGCATGGACTATATTGCTCTCAAGGGTATCAAACTCTCAACGCGTATCGGTGTGCCCGAGACTGAACGTGCAGTGCCGCAGGTCTTGAAAGTCGATATTGAGCTGTTCTCACCGGTAGGAAAGATTGCCGAGAGCGATAGCGTGTCACAGGGTATCGATTACGCCGCAGTGACTGCAGCGGTGGAATCCCTCGCCACAACAGAGCGCAAGACGATAGAACGGCTAGCAGAAGACATTGCGACGCTTCTTCTTGAAAAGTTTAGACCGGAAGGTGGAGTGAAAATCTCGGTATGGAAAAAGCCTGCAGATCTGAATATTGATTCAGCCTGCATTACCATCACCCGACCATAGAAACGGTCTATATCGGTCTCGGCTCGAATATCGACGCAGAGGCTAACCTGCGCGCTGCAGCAGCTATGCTCCGAAAGATTTTTAGCAATATTCGGTTCTCGTCTGTGTACCGTACAGCAGCCCAAGAAATAACCGATCAGCCAGAATTTTTGAATGCCGCAGCTGCTTTCGAAACAACACTGTCACCGAAAAAAGTTGCAGAAGAACTCAAGACAATTGAAACGACGTTGCACAAAAATCCTCCGATACGTTTCGGTCCACGAACTATTGATCTTGATATCTTGCTGTACGGTAAAACCAATGCTGCTGATCCCACACTAACGATCCCCCACCCCAAACTGCACGTCCGACGGTTTGTCCTAGAACCACTGATCGACCTTGGGGCTGGCGAAACGGTACATCCACTGCTCGACAAAGCCCTCAAAGTGCTTCTATCTGAGGTCCAGAGCCAACACTGCGAAAAGATCACATTGCAGCTATAATCCCTCTCCAATGGAACAGCTCTACAAAACTCTGCTCAAAAAAATCGGCGAAGATCCAAACCGCGCAGGCCTCAAGCAAACGCCAAAGCGTATGGCCGAGGCAATGAAATTTTTGACCTCCGGTTATGACCAGAACCTCAAGACGATCGTGAATGGCGCGCTGTTTCCAGCGGAAACTGATGGCATGATCATCGTGAAAGACATCGAATGCTATTCGCTCTGTGAGCATCACATGCTGCCCTTCACCGGCAAAGTGCATGTTGGGTACATCCCGAATGGCAAGATCATCGGGCTCAGCAAAATCCCACGCATCGTTGATATGTTCGCTCGGCGGTTGCAAGTGCAGGAACGCCTCGGCCAGCAAATCTGTGACGCACTGAAAGACGTCCTGAAACCGGTTGGCATTGGCGTCGTCATCGAGGCCAGCCACTTCTGCATGATGATGCGCGGTGTGGAGAAACAGCATTCTGTCGCTGTTACAAGCCACGTTGCCGGGAGCTTTAAGCGTGATGCACGAACGAGGCAGGAGTTTATGGATTTGATCCGAGCGTAAATATTGCAGGAAAATAGTGAAAAATCTCTCACGGGAGCAGGTTTCTACCTGCGTGCCTGGATCACTGCAGAAACTTTCTACACGCGGGAAGAATCCCGCTCCCCTGCATAAACTCTAACCAAGGCATGAACCTATGCCGCAAGAGCTGCAGAAGTGACTCCAGCTTCTTTCAGACGCTTCCGTGTCGTAGCCATGACGATGGCACCTTGTAGGCGCTGGAAGCCCTCGGGTGTTTGGCTAGCCTTCACAAGTGCATCACCATTTATACCAGCATCATTTAAGTACTCAGCCATAGTTGGCTCAAATGCGCGCCCACGGTCATCAATCTCCTTAAGATCTTTTGTATTGTTCACCGCATCTTTTACATCTTCCAAAGGAAGATCTGCTTGAACAATAGAGGAAAGCAGGTATCTCTTATGATCCTTGTATTTCCCAGAAACAAAATCTTCTCCCGTCTCCGCTACCGTAAGACCTTCGACGATTTCGGTGGTCGTGAATCCTTCACCGGCAATAATAACAGTCGGAGCACCATCCCATGTCATCATGGCGTCCGTATGATGATTTAGAGCGTGATACGCTTCATGGTCAAACACTTCCTGCATCTTAGCAATTGTCTCCTCGACACCTTTAGGACCGACTTTCACGGTGTCCAGGGCAATCGTAATCGATCCATCGAACTGGCCTCCGACGCCCTCCGGTAAGGCACCAATCGTAACGTCATGGGTAAACGTACGCAGCGCTCCGATATACTCAGCCACTTGAGCAGTCTCCACTCCCGCACCCTGCGCAGTATTTTCCACGTTCGCGGCAAGCTCCCGATAAGAAACACCTCCCTCAGTATCGGCTTGATATATTGCAGTATTGATCACTGCGGCTGACATCTCTTCTGCCGATGATGTCGATAGTGCGTTGTTCATGCCGCTATTGTCTGCTTTATCTACTACGCTGAAAGAAGTGAGAAAACCGAAGTGCTGATGTACGCAAAAAACGAATCCTAAAGCCATCTACAGCGTTCTCCCGAAGTGTTTATTTTTTCGATTGTCCGTTCTGTCCATTCTGTCCAGCCGCTTGTTTTTCGATCATCTTGAACACCGTAAGTTTCGTCGGCTTTTCTGTTCCATTCTTGCCCAACTTCTTCTGTTTTCCTTTCCAAATCTTATCAATATTCACACGATACAAGTTGTGATACTTCTCAAGCTCATCGGGACCCGCCATCTTGAGCACATCAAGCTCTGGCGCAAACATTTCACTAAACCTGTCTCGGCGTCTGATGAGCTTCATCGTGCCATCCGTCTGAATGAGCACGACAGGTGCGCGACGAATCGTATTGAAGTTATTCGACATTACTTGTGCGTATCCGCCAACGTCCATCGCGGCAAGCAAGTCACCAGCGCGCAATTTAGGCATCTGAATGTCTTTGACAATAAGATCCCAGCAATCGCACGTATTGCCACCAATCGTGACTTTATGCACACGACGCGCAGTCATTTTGGACGCAGGGAGAATGTCGTACTTACTTTTCCCATCGAGCAATGTGAAGAAATCGGGGATGAAGTTATACGTCGATCCATCGCAGTTCACCATACGGTGACGAAGACCAAGTCGCTTCTTGGAAATAACACGCATGAGTCCGACACCTGCATTCATGACGATGCTCTTCCCCGGCTCGAAGATAAGACGCGGAGGACTCTGAATACCGTGACGCTTCATGAGTCCTGCCCAGTACTTGGGAATATCTTTTAGATCTTCAATAGGGAACGCAGTTTCATTGCCGATAGCAGCAGGAAACCCTCCACCGAGTGACACGCTCTTCACAGAAACACCCTTGTCTTGGCACTCACGCAAAATTTTTGCAAACGTACGAGCCGCAGTCTTGTAGACACGGGACTTGTAGACGTAGCCTCCCATGAAGTGAAAGCCTGTAAAATCCACATACGGGGATTTACGAATCATCTCGATGGCACGAGGAAGGTAACCAATAGGTATACCGTACTTGTTCCCACGCGTGCTGTACGAACCGACGGTGATCATCGGATTGACACGAATAACCGTATCGATGTGCATGCGGAGCTTCTTCGCGGTGCGAGCAATGTTCTCGATATCCTCAAAGCTATCAGCCGTAATAGACTGAATACCGACCTTTGCGACGAAGTGAATGTCCTGATCAGACTTGTAGAGATTCGTGAGTGTCAGTTGCTTCGGTTTGAAGTCTGCAAGAAGACCAAGAATGACTTCACCAACGGACGAACAATCTAACCCAAAACCTTCTTCGCGTGCGATACGCAAAATCTGAAGATTACTATTCGTCTTCACGCAATACTGAAGTTCTACAGAACCTCCAACGGCCTTCTTGTACCGCTGCATACGCAGACGAATTTCACTCTCCGACATAACGTAGAGAGGCGTACCGTACTTCGCGGCAATCTTATCAACGGGAACACCCTCGATCGTCATCATCCCACGCGCATCGTGACTAACAAAACGCTCCCACCGTGGACGAATGTAACGGGAGGCCGCCTTGGACGTTCTCTTCTTCTTCGGTGTACTTGTCCCGAGTGGGGTCTTGATCATGTCTTGGGGAAAGCGAGCAGACCGTGATTATAATCGGTTGGGTGCGCGTGTAAAGAAAAAAGTTTCTCCTGAAATTTTAGTAACTCCCGCAGCTGGGACGTCGCGTCCCAGAAAGTGACGAAGTAGCCAATATTTTTCAGACGTTCCTAAGATTGCCTTGGAACAAGATCAAACCGTAGTGCACCCTTATCTTTGCGTGTCTCAATTTTTTTCATCAATGCGGGCAGTTTCAAGTCTGTTGCAATAACCTTGTCGCCCTTACTCGCCACCCACTTGCCTGCGTTTTCTCTACTGAAAATCATCAGAAGTGATGTATTGATTATCTGACGAAAAATCAACATACAGTCTTCTCCAATACAGAATAGGCTGAGTCATGAGAACATACTTTCTCCATGATTGCATTTATTCCATTATTTGTTATAATATGAATTATGGAATCTTTAAAACTAATGAATGGTGGGATGATGAGTTGAAAAGAATAGAAGGGTCAGTAAATCCAAGAAATGCAATAATTGATAGAATATCTCAATGTTCCGTGCAGGAATGTAGAGCTTTACTACATCGGTTTCAAAGAAATGAACCACCCAAAATGCCGACGGCGGATGCCCGGCTTCACAAGAACAGAGTGTTTCGCTCAGTTAATTCTTTAGTTACATGGGTGCGCAGCAAGCTGGGGGGTATTAGACCCGAAGGGAATAACGTCGATTTTGCAAATGGAGAAATGAGCTCGATTGCTTCGTTACTTCATAGTTTACTCTTGGTGAAGGACTCTGATCCATCTGCAGTAATATTAGATAAAAATATGCTGCATATTCCAACAGCCTGCTACGGAACATCCGAACGTATTTTAGAGGATGCCGAGCTTGATCCATATTCAACTGCATATGCCTTGTTAAATAATGGGCACATTGGTGCAGCAATTTCTCTCATCGCAGAGAGGATGAAGTCTTTGCAAGCAAGCAACAATGCCAAACAGTGTATAATAAGAGCAATAGCACACATGCGGAACTATGAAATTATTGCTGCAAAAGAGGAGTTGATTTCAGCACGTGGTTTAACAAATGACGGAATAACAAAGGCAATGATTCATCAGGGCTTTCTCAAAATTGATGAGGATGCTGATGTAGATAAATACTTAGAAGGTGTCTTAGAGAGGCTTCAAAGAAAAGAAGATGACATGGAGTCATTGCTAACCATTACATTCAAGCAATTGGAGGAACAAGGTCGCTTTGAAGAGGTAAGAAATGGAATTAATGTGCTTCATGAATTCATCCCAAATCATGAGGTAACTACATATTTAACACGTCATTTTCTATCGCAGCAGAAAAGAGACAAGAAATAAAAGATGCAGAACCTTCTGCCACTTCTTCTCCTGCCATCCTAGAATAAGCAGTACTCGTAGAGTCTGAGGCAGGCAAAGCAAAAGGACACTATGTTCGTGACTTATTGAGTCAGGTAAAAAATTATGTTCGTAACTTATTGAGTTCTGACACCAAATAGTGACATTGTGCCCTTAGAAGTGGATCCTACTGCTGAAGACCGGTCTACTCGCAGTAGATAATAATAAACGGTTACCGTAATTCCCTGATCGGTTCCGATTTTCCATGTTGCATAAGTAGAGTAAACAGCTTCTTCATTCGCAAATCAATTTCTTGTCTTAGAACAAGCGGACTGAGTGCCTCATGCTCCTGCTTCAGC
>CALRGQ010000022.1 GCA_943357915.1 Candidatus Peribacteria bacterium | reverse complement strand
CCAAATACCACCAATTCTCTCGAAGGTTCCTTCACCCATCTCAAGAAGAAAATCAACGTCCATCCAGGACTCAGAATTGATCGCAAACAAAAGTTGATTCAGGAGCTTTTACGAGGAAAGTAGCCCCCAAAAACTTCCATTAAGCCAAGGACGTCAAAAACGTCTTGCACCGAAAGTCAGACTGTAATACAATTGTCATACACTTCCCACTTTTTCTATGCGTTCTGTTCTCAGTCTCTCGCTCCCAGCAGACATAGTATCCAACATTCAAGCACAAGCAAAAAAACTTGGTATCAGTGTCAGTTCAATGATGAAACAAATGTGGGAATACCAATCGGCATGTATATCGGAGGAGGAACTTCTGGAAGATATTCGCATCGGAGAAAAAGAATATCGTGAGGGTAAATGTGCCGTGCTTCGTTCAGAGCAAGATATTGAGAAATATTTCAAGCGGCTCAGATGAAAATCGATACCATTGAGCCTACGCCGCGTTTTACAAAAAATTGGAAGCGATTGCCCGAGGCAGTGCAGAAAAAGACAATAAAAACATTGAAGATGTTTCGGAGCGACCCTTTTCATCCTTCGCTTCGTTTACATAAACTTTCGGGCAATTTTGCGGAGTATTGGAGCATTTCTGTTGGCTTAAAGTATAGGATCATTTTTCGAATGGAGAAGGGGACAGCAATCCTCTTTACAATTGGTACACATGCTATCTACCAGAAAATGTAATTTCGTCGGATAAAAGGCCTTTCCCGCATGCAAGACTCTCTCTATACTGCCTCGGCTAGATTGGCTCCAAAAGCCTCAGCCATCCTTTTCTCCTCATCTGTATGGATTTAAAAAATGTACGTAACATCGGCATTATCGCGCATATCGATGCCGGCAAGACAACCACGTCTGAGCGCATTCTTTTCTACACCGGAAAGAACTATAAAATCGGTGAAGTGCACGAGGGTGAGGCCACGATGGACTGGATGGAGCAAGAGCAGGAGCGTGGCATTACCATCACATCTGCTGCGACGCAGTGTATGTGGAAGAGCAAATATAACGGCGTGGATACCGTGACGACGATCAACTTGATCGATACTCCCGGACACGTGGACTTCACCGCTGAAGTCGAGCGTTCGCTCCGTGTGCTTGATGGAGGAGTTGCTGTGTTTGACGGATCGCAGGGTGTGGAACCACAGTCTGAAACGGTCTGGCGTCAGGCTGATAAGTACGCAGTTCCACGTCTCGCATTCGTGAACAAAATGGACAAGATCGGTGGTGATTTCTACATGTCACTGCAGAGTATCCACGAGCGCCTTTCCAAAAATGCAGTCGCTATTCAGTTGCCCGTTGGCGCTGAAAGTGACTTCAAAGCGATCATTGATCTTATCAATGAGGAAATGGTGACCTTTGAGGGCGTACACGGTGAGAAGCATATCCACGGGCCAATCCCTGAGGATATGAAAGAAGAGGTGAAGAAGTATCGCGCCATCATGATGGAAAAGGCTGCTGAGGGCGCTGGTGAAGATCTCATGGACAAGTATTTGACCAACGGGACTCTCACAAAAGAAGAACTCATGCATGCTCTTCGTCAGGGTACGATCACGGGTAAGACATTCCCGGTTCTCTGTGGATCATCACTCAAAAACATGGGTGTGCAGCTTGTGCTTGATGCGGTTGTGAACTTCCTTCCAAACCCATTTGATGCGCCACCGGTCAAAGGCATCAATCCTGAGAATGAACAGGAAGAAATCCGTAAGCCTGATAATAACGAGCCAATGGCAGCACTCGCATTTAAGATCGCAACGGATCCATTCGTCGGAAGACTGATCTTCGTTCGTGTGTATTCCGGCATTCTGAAGTCCGGTTCGTACGTCTATAACACTCGCACCGGTAAGAAAGAACGCATCGGTCGTTTGGTTCGTTTGCACGCTAATAACCGCACGGAAATTGATCAGATCGAAGCTGGTGATATCGGCGCTGTTATCGGTCTTAAAGACACTCGTACTGGTGATTCACTCTGTGATGAAGAGAAGCCGATTCGCCTTGAGAGCATCACATTTGCTGAACCGGTGATCAGTATCGCCATTGAGCCCAAAACCAAGGCTGACCAAGAGAAAATGGGTATGGCGCTGCAGAAACTGACGGAAGAGGATCCGACACTCAGAGTGCATACGGATGAAGAAACCAGCCAAACCATTCTGGCCGGTATGGGAGAGCTGCACCTTGATATCATCATGGACCGTATGCGTCGTGAATTTAAAGTCGAAAGCAATTCCGGTAAGCCTCAAGTCGCGTATCGTGAGACGATCCAGAAATCGGTTGATCACGAAGAGAAATACATCAAGCAGACTGGTGGACGCGGTCAGTACGGACACGTGCTCTTTACGATCTCACCACAGGAACCAGGTAAGGGTTACGAATTCGAAAACTCCGTCGTAGGAGGACGCATTCCTCGCGAGTACATCACACCGTGTGATAAGGGCTTCCAGGAAGGTTTGTCTCGCGGAGTTGTCGCTGGATTCCCGATGGTTGATATCAAAGTGGAGCTCACGGATGGTTCCTACCATGACGTGGACTCATCCGAAATGGCCTTCAAGATCTGCGCCAGTATCGGTTTGCAAGCTGCAGCGAGAAAAGCTGAGCCAGTGCTTCTTGAACCGATCATGAAAGTAGAAGTTGTCTGTCCTGAAGATTACTTCGGAGACGTCATGGGTGACATCTCAGCTCGTCGCGGCCTCATCAAAGATACTGGTTCTCGCGGTATGGCTAAGACTGTCCTTGCAGACGTTCCGCTCGCAGCCATGTTCGGTTACGCAACAGAACTCCGCTCGATGACCCAAGGCCGAGCCAGCTACTCTATGGAACCAAGTCACTATGCCAAGGTTTCAAAGAACGTGGCTGAAGAAGTGATTGCAGCCAGGGCGGGGGGAAAGTAAGAAGTCATAAGAGCGGGTCTACTGACCCGCGAATAGCAAGTCAAAAGTATAAGAAGAGCCCTCAAGTGAGGGCTTTTTCTATTGATTCATCTTTGGGACAAAAGAATCTTGTGTTAATCAGTTGACACACTTGTATCAACGAGTTAATATGACCGCATATGGGAAAACGACGCTTCACCGACGACAGCTGGAAGAAGGAACCTTGGTTCAAGGCTCTGTGCTCGGCCATGACGCAGCTCAAGACTGAGGATGAGATGGCTAACTTTCTCCGCGACATCGGGACTCTGTCTGAGCTTCAAGCTTGGAGTGAGCGTTTTGAAGTGGCTAAGCAGCTGGCTCAGGGCATTACGTATCGCGAAATCGCAAAGAACACCGGCGCGAGCACGACGACTGTCACCCGCGTTGGCAAGTTTTTGGAGAACGGCGAAGGCGGTTACCGCAACATTTTGAATGCACATCGGCATCATCGCATGGTCTCGAGCAAGGGTCATCAGACTCATGTCGAGACCACACAGAACCGCGAGGAGAAGCCGGTATCGGTGCTCCAGAAATATCTGGAAAAAGCCAAGAACTAAGCACCCCTAACAGACCGGTATCAGCTCCTCCTCGCAGATGATTGTTTTTTGTTTCTTTCCTACCACTCACAATGAAACCGAATGGCGCACTCAGGATCGCAATTCAGAAATCCGGACGACTGTCCGAAGGTTCGCTTGGACTCCTGCGGCAGATGGGACTGCAGTTTGAAAGTTATCAAGACAGGCTGTTTGCGCAATGTCGCAATATGCCCCTCGACCTACTGTTTCTCAGAGATGATGATATACCGGAGTATGTGCAGGACTCCGTTGCCGACCTGGGCATCGTGGGGAGCAACGTACTCGATGAGTGTGGAATGGACGTAGAGAGACTTCTGCCATTGGATTTTGGCTTTTGTTCGCTGAGCATTGCCGTGCCAGAGCAAGAGCCGTATAAATCCGTCAAGGATTTGGATGGTAAGCGTATTGCTACTTCGTATCCTGAGACTCTGAAGAGATTTCTGAAGGTAAAAGAAGTATCTGCGGAGATTGTGTTGCTCAAAGGATGCGTTGAGATTGCTCCCGCACTACAGGTTGCAGATGCTATCTGTGATCTCGTTGCCACTGGCAGTACGCTCAGAACCAACCGCCTGAATGTGATTGAGACAGTGTCAAAATGTCAGGCGATTCTCATTGGAAAGAAAAAAACGACTGAAAACAAGAAAAGTCTGATCGAAAAACTTTTGCTCCGAGCCAGAGGAGTACAGGAAGCTCGTAAGTATAAATATATTATGTTCAATGCACCATCGAAGGCGTTGGAGCCCATCAAGAAGCTCATTCCTGGTTGTAAGAGTCCCACGGTATTGTCACTCGCGGAGCCGGGCTTTATCGCAATTCACTCTATGGTTCTCGAAGAGAGCTTCTGGGAGGTAGTGGAGAAGATTCGTGAGTGCGGAGGCACTGACATCCTTGTTTCTCCTGTCGAGAAATTCATCCGCTAGCCATGAGTACCATACCTTTTTCCCTGCCGGCCAATATCACATCGCTCGTGCCCTATCGTTCAGCGCGGTCAATCCTGAAAGGACCCGAATGGATTTTCCTCGATGCGGGAGAGTGTCCGGATGTGCCGTTGTATGAACTCGAGCCCAAGCCGCAGATCAATCGATATCCAGACCCCACATCCGATGATCTACGCGATGCCATTGGCGGCTTCTATGGACTCAAGCGCGAGAACGTTTTCATGTCGTGTGGAATCGATGAATTGATAGATCTTTGCATAAAAACATTCGTCCGTCCTGGCAGGACTGTGCTCTCCTGCGATCCGACCTTTCCAGTCTACAAGATGCTCGCGCACGTGAACGGCAAAGAATATGTTTCCGTGCCATTGACGTCAGATTTCCAGCTCAACATCGATGCGGTGGAAGCGTCATACGATGCGGCAGATCTTCTCTTTCTCTGCACGCCGAATAATCCGACGGGAACAATTATCGATCAAGAGCTGGTTCTGCGCGTACTTTCTCGTTTCCCAGGACTTGTTGTCGTTGATGAAGCGTATGGAGAATTCCTGGAAGTGAACGGAATGCCTACCGCCGTCGAGCGCTTGAAAAAGGGAGCAAAGAATCTTCTGGTCTGCAGAACCTTTAGCAAAGCATTCCGGGGTGCCGGTATCCGGCTTGGATACGGGATAGCGTCTCCAGATATTATCGATATTCTCTTGAAAACGAAGTTGCCGTACAACATCAACGCGCTTACCCAATCAGTCGGTATGCAGCTCTGGAATGCGCGAAGCGCGATGGAAAAGAATGTCGCCTTTCTCCAATCCGAACGCGCACGGGTCGCAAAAAGGTGCGAAGAGTTCGGCTGTACCGTCTCTGACAGTGTCACACATTTCTTTCTTCTGCAGTTGCCAGATGGAAAGTCGGCAGAACAAATCTACGCGCGTCTTCGTGACGAATACCGTGTTGTCGTACGCCCCTTTGGCACTATTAACGGACGCCAGTCTCTTCGGGTCAGCATAGGTTCGCCTCAACAGAATGACGTATTTCTCTCAGCTCTCTCCACCCTTCTTTCTTTATGAAAAAAGTTACTTTCATTGATCGGGACGGCACACTCATCGTAGGACCGCGTTTGGTTAGTAGTGATCCGATCGTCTATGACGAGATTCTTTCGGTCGATCAGCTCACCATCCTCCCCGGCGTTTTCCGAGGTTTGGCGTTGCTGCGTGATGCCGGATATGAATTGGTAATGGTGACGAATCAAGAAGGACTTGGTCAGGCGTATTTTCCCGAACAGGGATTTGCTCGCGTCCAAGAAGAGCTGCTTTTGCGGCTTACCAAGAAAGGTATTCGCTTTGCGAATATCTTCATTTGTCCGCATGTTCCCTCCGAGCAGTGTTTTTGCCGCAAACCGAAAACAGATTTGGTTGCCTCTTACTTCGCCCAGAACGATATCGATCAGTCACGCTCACTCATGATCGGAGATCGTGAGAGTGATGAAGAATTTGCGCGAAATATCGGGGTTCGATTCATCAAGGCTTACGCAGATGTTCGTTTCCCGCTGCAAGAAATCCGATCTTTTTTACCCCTCTAATTTTTCTTCTTTTTTTATGATTCAATCTTCTTCCTCCACAGCGCTACCGAACATTCCTCTCTATAAGAATAAGGAGCTTATCGGCTCTGAACGCACACGGCTTTTTCGTCGGTCTCAGGCTGATATAGAAAAAATCATGCCGGACGTCCGTACGATCATCGAAACCATCAGAAATGGCGGGGATGCCGCCATCGTCGACTATGTGCGGAAGTTCGATAGTCCTGAGTTCCGAGTCGACCAGATTCGCGTCTCGAAAGCGGATATCACAAAAGCTTATGCTGACGTCAAACCCGAGACGCTAGTTCTCATGAAGCGCCAAATCGACATTTCCCGGAATTTTCACGAGAAGCAGGCCGAGCGTCTGTATGCTGACGCAGATTGGAGTATCGAATACGTTCCTGGCGTGCGAACTGGTGTTCGCAAGGGCTCTATCGGAAATGTCGGACTCTACGTTCCGGCAGGGAAAGCTCCTCTGCCTACCGTCGCACAGATCCTGACAGTTGCCGCCAAAGCCGCTCGTGTGCCGCGCATCTGCGTTTTCTTTCCACCGACGAACTACTACCCAGAAATTATCGTCGCGGCCGATCTGGCGGGAGCGGACGAGATCTATCGGGTAGGCGGTGTCGCTGCAATCGCCGCAATGGCGTACGGAACGGAATCGATCAAGCCGGTCGATAAGATTGCTGGACCTGGTTCTCCTTGGGTGCAGGCGGCAAAATTGCAGGTGTTCGGCCAAGTAGGCATCGATATGCTAAGCGGCCCCAGCGAAGGGCTCGGCATGGTCGACGACTCGGCGAATGCCGCATGGGTGGCTTCCGATATTCTCGCACGATGTGAACACGGACCGGATTCGTGTTTCCCGATCGTGACGACGTCCTCAGCTATGGCCAAAGCCATTCAGGTCGAAGTCGCAAAACAGGCGCCAGAGCGCAGTCGCTACGAAAAATTTATCAAGCCGGCGCTGGCAAACGGCTATCAGGCCATCATTCTTGTCGATTCCATCGATGAAATGGTCGACGTCGCCAATGAGTACGGTGCCGAACACTTACACATTCAGGTGAGGAATGCCGAAGACGTGAGCAAGCGTATCCGCAATGCTGGATCCATTTTCATCGGTCCGTTTGCGCCCGTTCCGGTTGGCGATTACGCGAGCGGCACGAATCACTGTTTACCGACGTCTCGAGCAGTTGCGTACAGCTCTCCGGTAGGGCCCGAGACATTCATGAAGAATAACGAGTACCAGATCATTACTCTCGAAGGCTTGCAGGCTCTCGCACCGATTGTTCGTGCAATCAGCGACGTGGAGGGTCTAGATGCTCACAAAGAAGCAGTAGATATTCGACTTCGTTCCTAATTTTCTCCCCCCTCTTTTATGATCAATACTCTTGGCATCACCTGGCAATCTCAGACTAAGTCGCGTGTGACTCTGGAACGTCGTACACGTGAATCGAAGATCCGTGTCAGCATCGAAGCTACACCCAGGCGCGATTTCAAACTTGATACGGGCATCGCATTCTTCAATCACATGATTGAAACCATCGCCTGGAGGGCGTGTCTGAACATCGATGTCTCGTATGAGAATACGCAGTTCCGTCTGACCCATGTCATCACGGAGGACGTCGGCATCGTGCTCGGCATGGCGTTCGCAAAGCTAATCGAAGTACGCATGAAAGACGGAGTGAATGGTGCTGGAAGCGGAATACTGGGCATCGATGAAGCGCTTGCCATCGCCGCCGTCAGCTTCGAAGGCCGTTCGACGGCGACCCTGGATTTCAAGCGTTCTCCCGGCGCCAGCATTGTGCAAGTGGAAGACGCTTTGGCTGCCGACATGGCCGAATTCTTTCGCGGTTTCGCACAAGGCGCACGCGCGACTGTCAGCATTCAAGCGCTCAGCGGCGACGATCCGCACCACTCGTGGGAAGCGATCTACCGAAGCTTCGGACTTGCGCTGAAAGAAGCACTTTCCCCTAATCCCTGGAGGGCCGGCACAACCGCTGGCGTGAAAGGGACTCTCAACTGACCATGTCATTCGCTTCGTACCCAATCGGCATTCTTCGCTACAGCTCTGGCAACAGCGGCAGTGTCGCCAAGGCACTGACTCGTCTCTCCATACCCTCAAAGATGGTAGAGAACATTGATGATCTTTCTTCCGTATCAGGCTTGATATTCCCCGGTGCTGGCGCTGCGAAATCCGCTATGAAAGACTTACAGGAGAGACGACTAATCGAAGCATTGAGAAACTTTCAAAAACCGTTTCTTGGTCTTTGTTTGGGAATGCAATTGCTCTTCGATTCTTCCGAAGAAGGAGCAACTGAATGTCTTGGGATCATCAGAGGAAGAGTCCGTGAACTGCCAGATACCGTCATCAAGCCGCACATGGGCTGGAACAAACTCAATAACGGCAAATACGCATACTTCGTACACAGTTTTGTGTGTGAGCCAGAAGATAAGCGTCTGATCACGATGACGACTTGTTATGGAGGCAACATATGCGCCGGCATCCGTCAGAAAAATTTCTTCGGTGTCCAATGGCACCCAGAAAAATCAGGTCGTACTGGCGATGATTTACTTCTTTCCTTTGCCTCACTATGCAAGTAATCCCTGCAATTGATGTCCTGGATGGAAAAGTCGTGAGGCTGCGGCAGGGCGACTTTACACAAGTCACTGAGTACGGTGATGATCCCCTGAGCTACGCCAAAAACTATGAAAAAGCAGGAGCGAAAAGACTACACTTCGTGAATCTTTCGGGAGCAAAGAATGCAGAGATGAGTAAAGGTTTTCTTGCTTTAGTGCGCCGACTTGCAAAAGAAACTCAGTTGGAAATACAGGTTGGTGGTGGCATTCGGACACTCCGTGATATTCAACTCATACTAGATGCTGGAGCAATAAAAACCGTGATAGGGACGATGCTTTTTAAGAATCCAGAAGCGATCCGATACGCAATCAATGTGTTTGGTGTTGATAGCCTTATTGCAGCACTCGATGTGCAAGGAAGAGAAGTGCGTATTCAAGGATGGCAACAGGGGAGTGGCTGCGATCTTTTTGAGGCATGTCGCCTTACGGAAGAAATGGGAATCCGAGAAATTCTTGTCACTGATGTGGCGTTGGATGGAATGGAACAGGGGCCGAACGTCGCACTATATGCAGAGATCAAAAGTCGTTTCCCATCTTTACGTGTGATTGCTAGTGGAGGGGTACGCAATACATTGGATATACAGGCATTGGAACAATCATTGTGTGATGGTGCTGTTATTGGAAAGGCATTGTTGGGAAATAATATTTCTCTCAAAACTCTCATCGAATCTGCCACAACGAAAGGACAAATACCTTACAGGGAAGAGGGCAGTTCCACCTTGGCGATTCGTGTTATTCCTTGTCTCGATGTTGCGAATGGCCGTGTTGTGAAGGGAACGAGCTTTGTTAACTTAAGAGATGCGGGTGATCCCGTGGAATTAGCAAAACGATATTGTGAGGAAGGTGCAGATGAGTTGGTGTTTCTCGATATAGCAGCCAGCGCGGAAAATCGCGAGACTGCCTACGCCCTTGCTTCGCGTGTTGCAGATGTCGTGAATATTCCCTTCACGATAGGCGGTGGTATTCGCTCTGTAGAAGATGCACAGCGCATTCTTGAGGCTGGAGCCGATAAAGTGGCAATCAATTCGGCTGGGGTAAAAAATCCTGCTCTTTTTACGGAGATGGCTTTGGAACTTGGGAGAGCTAATACGGTCTGTGCGATTGATGCCAAGAGAAAAGGCTCTGGTTGGACTGTGCTCGTCAATGGTGGAAGAGTAGATGCCGACATTGATGCAATCGAATGGGCAAAAAAAGTGACTGATCTGGGAGCGGGAGAGTTGCTTGTGACTTCCTATGATCGAGATGGCACAGGTGATGGATTCGATACAGACTTGCTATCGAAGATAAAAAACGTTGTTTCAACCCCTGTCATTGCATCAGGTGGTGCGGGGACTCTCTCATCATTCTGTGACGCTGTGCGTTTGGGTCGCGCAGATGCAGTTCTGGCCGCAAGCGTTTTCCACTTCGGCACATTCAGGATCCGCGATGTAAAATTAGCTCTTGCCGCCTCTTCTTTTCCCATTCGTTTACCTGTGGTGAGTAACACCGAACCATGAATAATTTCCCTACACCCGATTGGCAGAAAAATAGCGACGGACTTCTCCCCGCCATTGTCCAACATGTAAATACAGGACAGGTACTCATGCTGGGATACATGAACATGGAAGCCCTAAGAACTACAATTGAAACGGGCTTTGTTACTTTCTATAGTCGCTCAAAGAAGCGTTTGTGGAAGAAAGGAGAGACATCTGGGAATATTCTAAAATTCGTCTCCGTCTCAGTTGACTGTGATAACGATGCGCTGTTGATCCAAGCAATCCCTCAAGGCGCGACATGCCACACGGGAAATCGGTCTTGCTTCGCTTCGGATGAAAGCCCTTTGGAAACAATTGGTCTTTTGATTGAGACAATTCGCAGTAGGTCTGAGTCTGATGCAGCGAGCTCCTATACAAAACAGCTTCTCGAGGGAGGAATCGAAGCGTATGGAGCAAAAGTTTTAGAGGAAGCGGAAGAAGTTGTACGAGCTGCAAGGGAAGAAGGCAAGCAACGAACGATCGAGGAAGCATCTGATTTGCTCTATCACCTTCTTGTGCTTTTGCGCGGCCAGAATGTCGAACTTTCAGATGTCGCGGCAGAACTGAGAAGGAGAAGGAATCAGCAGTGAGAATTTTCACATTTTTTGCGATCGAAATAGTGTCATACTTCATTCATGCACCAACCCTTCATGCATCGCTGCCTCGCACTCGCCGAACAGGGGAGAGGCAAAACCGGTATCAACCCCATGGTCGGCGCGGTGCTCGTACGTCCTGCGGGACGAGTGAAAAGTGAAAAGTGGAAAGTGGAAAATGAATTAATAATCGGAGAGGGATATCATCAGGCCTTTGGAGGAAGCCATGCAGAGCTTCAGTTATTTGAAAAACTTGACCCCACTTCGCCTCTAAGGCTACGAGGGGCAGGGCAAAAAATTAGTTCATCAGACATACTGTATGTAAGCCTTGAACCATGTTGTCATTCACACAAGAAGACTCCACCGTGTGCACAAATGTTGATAGAAAAAGGCATAAAAAATATTGTGATAGGGATGCAGGATCCGAATCCTGAGGTCGCCGGAAAGGGGATCGAACTTTTGCGGTCAAACGACGTGAATGTATCTATTGCTTTTGCATTGACTGCCGACTGTCTGCGTTTGAACCGTGGCTTTGTCTCGCTCATGACAAAAGGTCGTCCATGGATCACTCTGAAGCAAGCTCGGACAACCGACGGTCGGATCGCAAATGATGAGGGCTCGCCGCTTCGTATCACATCAAAAACACAAGATGAGTGGTCACATAGTAAACTCCGCGCGAAACATGATGCGATTCTCGTTGGCATCGGAACTGTGCTGAGAGATGATCCGGAACTAACAGTTCGTTACACAGATAATCCTCCAGAGATTTTTCGGATTATCTTAGATGCCAGCTTGCAAATTCCGCTCACTGCTCGGGTAGTACGTAGGGGCACTATCGTTATCGCCTCGTCACCAGATCAGAAAAAGATCAAAGAATTAGAGAATAGGGGAGTTCGCGTTCTAACGGTTCCTCAAAAAAGCAGCATTTTTGACTGGAATACTCTGTGGAAACTCTTGATAACTCCAGAGTCTGACTTTTACGGAATTTCTTCTATCCTCGTTGAGGGAGGTGCAAAGACGTGGGAAATATTTAGAAAGGCCGGAATGGTTGATGAGGAAGTGACGCTTCTCGGATAGTACAAACCAATTTTCTCTTATTGTTGCTATGAAAGACGAACAAATTTTTTGATCAATATATACTGCTACGATTCAATTCTCATGCTGTCTTCCCTCACCAAAGGACTGGAGCTCGAAAAAAAGATGTGCGATGCGCATGGTATTCCCGTGCTTCCACTATCTCCTCAAGAACGGATGCGATCTATCTTGGCATACCGAAATGATCGTCGGCTTTTTAAACGCGTTTGCAGTATGTCAGGTGAACCAATGATTAGCGCGTATCACAAAGATACTCCATTTCCCGTCATCAAAAGTAGTTTGTGGTGGGGTGACGAATGGGAAGCCATGGGATGTGGTTTTGTCCCCGATACAAACCAGCCATTTTTCCCTCAGTTTGCCACTCTTCAGTCCCAGGTTCCGCGCGAAGGAACATCGGTGGTGAATTCTGAAAACTGTGAGTACAACAGTCACACGCGTGACTCTAAGAATGGCTATCTTAATCATTTGTCAGCGCAGTGTGAAAATGTTCTGTACAGCCACCTCATGATCTCATGCACAGATTGTGTTGATGGTATTTCGAATACTGAATGCACACTCTGTTTTGATTGTGGATTTGTGAAGCAATGCTACGAGTGCGTGAAGTGCGAAGAGTCTTCAAACTGCACGGATTGCCACTTCTCATACCAACTCCGCGGTTGTAGCAATTGCCTGCTGTGCACAAACCTGACTGGCAAGAAATTTTACTATCGGAACCAGCCTTGTACTCCGGAAGAGTTCGCCACCCTCAAGTCATCGCTTTTGGACGGCGACAGCGCCACGTACACTGCAACATGCAAAGAGTATGAAGCGCTCAAGACGTCCTCGCCCCAGCGCGCTACGCATACCCTCAATTGCGAAGACGTCCTTGGAGAGCATCTGACGGACTCTAAGCACTGTTACGGTTGTTTCGATATTCGCAGCAGCGAAGATTGTTTTAACCTCTGGAACGGAGGTAGTAACGACGTTATTCACGGTTACTCCATTCTTCTACCGCGCTCACAGAGCGTTTTTAGTTGCGTGACCATTCGTGGTTGTCAGAACATTTTCTTCTCTTCAAATTGCTGGAACTCAAATGATCTTTGGTACTGCGATAATTGCGTGAACTGCGCCGACTGTTTCGGATGCGTCGGACTCAAGAAGAAGAGGCATTGTTTCTTTAACGTTCAGCATTCTCCGTCGGAGTATGAGGCACTTGCACGAGATTGGCGCGAACGCATGATTGCGGGGAAAGAATGGGGTGAGTTTTTTCCAATGCAACACTCGCCTTTCTGTTACAACGAGAGTGCAGCTCAGGATTTCTTTCCGATGACACAGCATGACATCGTATCGGAGGGGCTTCGGTATCGAGAATTTGATGATGCTGTCGCCCGAAGTGAAGGATCTGCGAAGGAAGCTACGAGGCCGCCCGTGCACCTCTCGAGTTTGCAGGAGGGGATGATTTTGGATTGTCCCGCATGTTCTCTCCGATATCGCATCGTCCAGCAGGAGATCGACTTTTATCAGAAGATGCATGTCCCGCCACCTCAGCAGTGTCCGGAATGCCGGTTGACGGCCCGAATCGTCGAACGATGTCCATATTCACTTGTGTCACGGAAATGTTCGAATTGTTCCATTGATCTCGAAACCGTATACACGGAGCAAAAAGCACCGCAGGTCTTGTGTGAAACGTGTTATATGGAAAAAGTTTTCTAGAGCCCCATCTTCTTTTTCACTTGCTGTGAAACCCGTATAAATTTTTTGATCAATCTGAAGCGTAATGGCAAGGATTTGGTTTGTGCAAATGCGTGGACATTGCGTGCAAAAATGACGCCTTTTTCCCTCGCTCTCTTCAGTGTTGCCGGACGTTTATCGACAACCAATCCAAACTTGCCTCTGCCAAGCGTACAGCCGCCTTCAAACAACGTTCCGAGGACTGATCCACCAAAATACTGGATCGCGATGCCGAGGCCACTCACTGTTTTGCGGAGAAACGGCCATGCGGCTTTTGGCATACCAGCTGTGAAGATCAGAAAAAACGGTTTACCGTTCAGAGTGCCGACCGATCGGCTTTCATCCAGAGCAAAGGAACCCATGCGGTCTATGAGATTTTTGAGATGCGCCGGAACTCCAAAATTCCACATCGGCGTCGCGATGATGACGCCATCTGATTTTTTGATCATCGCCTCGACCTTCGTCAGTCCGTCGATAGGGCACGAGGGTCCGTAGCAATCGAGATTGAAGTGTTCGATCGTAATATCTTTTAGGAAAACTTTATGAATAATGATATCTGGATATGTCACCTTCATGCCTTCTATCATCGTATCGGCAAGCATATTGCTATTACTGGGCTCATTTGTACCAGCAACAATAACGGTAATTGTCAGTGCCTGCGCGCTTTTGAATTTGTTCATATTGGCATACTACCACGCCCGTCTTTTTCGTTCAGAAACCTAAATTGCTCTCGCAAAATTATGCCATAATGTTGCGGCTATAGAATACCTAAAAATAGGACGCCTATTTTTGGCCTTCGGTGAGACAAAAACAGCTATAATTGCCTTCTCTAAAATTCTTTCTTTGATAATTTGTACAATTCACGCAGACGAGTAAAATTCGGAGATGTTGTGGCTGGTTACATGCAGTAACCACTACATCTTGTGTTCCCCCTCATCCGTATGAACCCGAATCATTCTGCTGTTTCACACTCCCGCGAGATTCCACTCGCCAATGCTTCGGAGACTCTCAAAAACGTCAAGAAAAAAGCGATGCATTCAGTTTCTGAAAAGAGAACCGGCAAGGGTCTTATGATCTCCAGAATGTTCACCAATCCGGGCTCTGATCCGCTCGACCAAGTGAAGTACTCGCTGCGCACCAGCCGCATCGTGAATACCAATGGTTCTATTGTCTTTGAGATGAAAGATGCCGAAGTGCCGGCTGCCTGGAGCCAGGTGGCTACTGATATCGTCGTCAGCAAATACTTCCGCAAGGCCGGTGTGCCGCAGTATGACGAGAAGGGAAATATTCAAAAAGATGCGGATGGCAAGATGATCACTGGGCCTGAGCGTTCGGTCAAACAGGTCGTGAAGCGGCTAGCTGGCTGTTGGAGGAAATGGGGAGAGGACTACGGATACTTCGCGACGAAGCAGGATGCGCAAACATTTGAGGATGAGCTTAAATACATGCTGGTGCACCAAATGGCAGCTCCGAATTCGCCACAGTGGTTTAATACCGGTATCAATTACGCGTACGACATTACGGGTCCCTCGCAAGGTCATTATTACTGTGAGCCCACAACAGGCGAAGTGAAGAAGAGTGAAGACGCGTACACGCATCCGCAGCCTCATGCCTGTTTCATCCAGAGTGTCGCTGATGACATGGTGAACGAAGGCGGCATCATGGATCTCTGGATCCGCGAAGCCCGTCTTTTTAAGTATGGTTCTGGTACCGGTACCAACTTTAGTAATCTCCGTGGTGATGGTGAGCCGCTTTCACAGGGTGGCAAGAGTTCCGGTCTCATGAGCTTTCTTAAGATCGGTGACCGGGCAGCTGGTGCCATCAAATCTGGCGGAACAACGCGTAGAGCTGCCAAGATGGTCTGTCTGAATTTGGATCATCCAGACATCGAGGAATTTATTAACTGGAAAGTAAATGAAGAAAAAAAAGTCGCAGCACTGGCAAAAGCTGGCTATGACACAGACTTCAACGGTGAAGCGTACGGAACAGTGTCGGGCCAGAACTCAAATAATTCTGTCCGTATTCCGCACGAATTTTTCCGCGCACTGGAATCTGATAGCGACTGGAATCTGTACTGGAGAACCGAACTCAAGAAAGCTGAAGCTGAAAACCGCTCTCCGGTACCCAAAAAGACGATGAAAGCTCGTGCCCTGTGGGATCAAGTAGCTTACGCCGCATGGAGCTGTGCGGATCCTGGCGTCCAGTACGACACGACGATCAACGACTGGCACACGTGTCCGTCCGATGGCCGCATCAATGCCAGTAACCCATGTAGCGAATACATGTTTTTAGATAACACGGCCTGTAACTTGGCATCCTGTAACTTGCTGCATTTTACGACCGAAGATGACAAAGGCATGAAGAGTTTTGACATCGAAAGTTTCCGTCACGCTGTTCGTCTTTGGACTATTGTTCTTGAGATTTCCGTGCTCATGGCGCAGTTTCCCAGCAAAGAGATCGCCGAACTCAGCTACCGCTTCCGCACGCTCGGTCTTGGCTACGCAAACCTCGGCGCCATGCTCATGCAGATGGGTATCCCGTACGATTCTGAACTCGGACGCGCTTACGCTGCCGCGATCACTGCGATTATGACCGGGGATTCCTACGCTACATCGGCCGAGATGGCCGAAGCTCTTGGGCCATTTCCGGGCTACGACAAGAACCGTGAGTCGATGAACCGTGTGATGCGTAATCATCGCCGCGCTGCGTATCATGCATCTGATTCTGAGTATGAGGAACTAGCCGTAAAGCCAGTCAGTATCGACCAAGAACTCTGTCCCTCAGATCTATTGCAGGCCGCCAAAGATGCGTGGGATCGTGCGATTGAACTCGGCGAGAAGCACGGATTTCGCAATGCTCAGACGACTGTGATTGCTCCGACTGGGACGATTGGACTTCTGATGGACTGTGATACGACTGGCATCGAGCCTGACTTTGCACTTGTGAAATTCAAGAAACTTGCCGGTGGCGGCTACATGAAGATTGCAAATCAGTCGATTCGCCCGGCGCTCAAAGCACTCCGGTACACCGATGACGAAATGGCAGACATCATGAAGTACGTGATCGGTACGCTGTCACTCGAAGGTGCTCCACACATTAACCGTGCTTCGCTCAAGCAGAAGGGCTTCACCGATGAAGACATCGCAAAAGTGGAGACGAATTTGCCACAAGTTTTTGATATTCGTTTTGCGTTCAACAAATGGGTTTTGGGTGATGAAGCCATGAAGCGTTTTGGTTTCAGTAAAGAACAGACTGATGATCTGAACTTTGACGTTTTGAGGGCACTTGGTTTTCCAGAGATGCAGATCGATGAAGCAAACACTGCGATCTGCGGCCACATGACCATCGAGGGTGCGCCCAAGCTAAAGCCGGAGCACTTGCCAGTGTTTGATTGTGCTAATAAATGCGGCAAAATCGGCAAGCGTTTCATCACTGCGGAAGGCCATATCCGTATGATGGCTGCTGCTCAGCCGTTCCTCTCCGGAGCTATCAGCAAGACAGTGAATCTGCCGAATGAAGCAACGGTTGAAGATTTCAAATCTGCCTATCATTTGTCCTGGAAACTCGGTGTAAAAGCCAATGCGCTGTACCGCGATGGTTCTAAGATGAGTCAGGCGCTCAGTAATAAGTCGGACGATAAAGGCAGCAGCGGTTCGCAAACCGCTGGTGCTGCCGAAACACAGATCATCGAAAAAATCGTCATCAAAGAAGTTCCGCGCCGCCGCAAACTCCCGGATGAGCGCATGTCCATCACGCATAAACTCTCGGTTGCTGGTCACGAGGCGTACGTCCACGTCGGCATGTATGAAGATGGCAACCCAGGTGAGATTTTCATCAAGATGAGTAAAGAAGGTTCTACGCTGTCTGGCGTTATGGATACGCTGGCTCTCTCACTCTCGATGAACCTGCAGTACGGTGTGCCGCTCGAAGTTCTGTGTGAGAAACTTGTCCACACTCGTTTTGAGCCGATGGGGATGACCACAAACCGTGAAATCCCGATGGTGAAAAGCCTTATGGATTATCTTGGCCGCTGGTTAGCTCTGAAATTTCTAGCCAAAGAAAAAGCCAAAAAATATCATAACAGTGACCTAGTAGAACGCGCATATGCAGAAGGCACCAAGAGCAAAGACGCCTTCGCGATGAGCCTCCCCGTCGTTGACGAAGGCCTTGCGCAGAGCAGCATGATGACGATACCAGTGTCTGATATAGACCCTGAGGCTACACTCAGTGAACAGGCCAAGCTGCAGGGCTACACAGGATCTATCTGTTCCGGCTGTGGAAGCACGAAGATGAAGCGAAATGGCAGCTGTGAACTGTGTATGGATTGTGGCGCAACGTCTGGGTGTGGATGAGCCGTTTGGGAAAAGACGAGGAATGCAATGGATGATCTTCTGCACCCAGCGCTAGAATGATGGTATGTCCGATTCATTCATTGACCATCTTCCTACGCAGGAACGTGAGAAAATCCGTAAACGTCTACGCAGTCCGGAAGAATACGAACGACTTCGTGAAAAAGTGAAAGGTCCTGAGGATCTTGAACGTGAGATGGAAAAGAATGCAGAATTTGCAGAAGCAAAACTATCTCTTGAGTCTGATCTGAACGCTCAGGAAAAAGCAAAGAATGTCGTACGAGCATATATAGCTGAAAAGGGGATTGATGCTGCTCTTGAAGGCAAAGTATCTCCAGATATGATTTCAAGAGGGTTATTCACTGTGACAGTCATTGAGAAAGATAAAGGCGAGTCTAAGCTGGCAATCACGCTGCAACCTGGAGAAAGTGCATCGTCTGGAAATGTAGCCGAGACACTTAGTCTGAAGCCGGCACTGCAGCAGCAAGTTTTTTTATCGTTCAAATTAAAAGATAAGTCATAGATAGCCCTTATGGTAGAAGAAAAATCTGAACACAAAATATACTCACATAAGAAAAATAAGATTCTATTAACTCTTACATTTTCTGCATAAACTCTATTATTTTGTCATCTCCTGCAGCCCTATTCCTAGAGCTTTTTCCGCATTTCTCGCACTGATACAAGATCAGAAATCCTTTCTTTCCGTCTTGGTCTATGCCAACCGGTTTCAGTAAACTCTTACATGCAGAAAGCCGGTCTCCAGGGCCATCTCTATCTACATGCTTGGAGTACAAACACTGAGGGCAGTGATCCCGATATGTGCCCTTACCTAAGGGCTCAACGTACATGCTGCAGTGTTCACAGATGAATGATTCTTCACGCGGAATGAACGTCATAGTCGTAGTGTACGGTCTGGCGTCTGTTCCGTCAGCCCTACTTGTGCCAAACGGTCTTTGCGTTCGAGCCGTAACACACGACGCTCCTCGGTATGCATCTGCAGCAAAAGGCCATCACTCAGATTTCTGATATCTGATGAGACATTAAGTGACGCAATGACCGAAACTGTTGGATAGGAGAAGGAATCAGCAATCTCAGAGGTTGGTGCCGAATTCTGTGCGATATCTTTGACGAGTGTTGATTGATATCGGAAGCCTTGCGTCGGTCGTTCATCACGTAATCGGTACAGAATCTCGGCAAATTCCCCACGAGTCAGAACAGAATCTCTGCTCTTCACAGTTTCAGGAATCGCATTTCTTTTGGCGAGAGCGAACCAATACGGTTCATGCCAAGGAACTTTGGACTGTGGACGCAAACCCGGCAGTGGAGCGATGCCGTAAGCTTTAGTAACTACTTTGGCCACCTCGACGAGATTCGCGCTTTTCTGAGCACCGAAAGACCCGTCAGTTTGTCCTTCTACAATTCCCACAAACATCCCGACACAGATTTCCTGAGCAGATGAATTCACGACCGGTACATCGGTAAAAAGACGCGTAAACCGAGCTTGAGGGCGAGAGGAAATACGATCAAAACAATCATGACGAATATCGTTTTTATAGACGCTTTGAACGACGCTCGTCACAACACCTTGTCTCGAAATCGGCATCTCCGCGTGCATCAGCCCATCGGACATCGGTTCTAAAATGTTGTTTTCTTCTGCATACGCTAGGGCCACACTATACGGTTCCATATCGGCAGGAATGACTGCAGCAAGGGCAGGTGAAACAGAGTTCAGGAGATAGACGCTCGTAAGAAATGTGACGACAGCTTTCATGTGGCTGGGGGAAGGGCAGGAGGTGGAGTATATGCCGTCCTTACCAAGTCACAAGTCACAAGTCGTAAGTTTACTTGTGGCTTTCAGACTTTTGACTTGTGACTATTTTTACACATTGAATCTGAAATGCATCACGTCGCCATCCTGCACGATGTACTCTTTACCTTCCGTTCGCATTTTTCCTCCTTCTTTGGCTTTCTGTTCAGATCCCGATTGAACAAAATCATTGTACGCGATCGTCTCGGCTCTGATGAATCCTTTCTCGAAATCAGTATGAATTACTCCTGCAGCCTCTGGAGCAGTTGCGCCTTTTTTTACCGTCCACGCTCGCACTTCTTTTACTCCTGCAGTGAAGTACGTCTGTAGCCCCAAAGCTTCATACGCCGCATGGATGAGCCGGTCGAGACCAGAAGAAGAAATTCCCAGTTCCTTGAGCATTCCTGCAGAATCTTCTGGTGATAGTTCGATCAATTCTTCCTCGAGTTTCGCTGAAACCAAGACCGCCGTATCACTCTCAAGCAGTCCAGCCTTTGCTTTCGCCTCACTCAGTGGCATCGACGCGACTGATTTTTCATCGGTATTCAGTGCGTAGATCATCTTCTTGGATGTCAGTAGTTGCGCAGCCTTCAGATACGGGAGCAGTTCTTTTTCGATCACAGCGGCCGAGGCCATTTTGCCTTCATCTAGAACTGCTTTCACTTTTGTCAGCACCTCTAACTCTTTCACGAGCTCTTTATTACCAGATCGTGCTCCACCCTCGATTTTATCTATCTTCTTCGTCACTTTATCGAGATCAGCAATCAGGAGCTCTGTCTCGATGATTTCACGATCGCGCTTTGGATCAATCGTACCTTCCACGTGAATGATATCCCCGCCATCGAAAATACGGACGACTTGGCAGATGGCATCGACTTCGCGGATATGAGAGAGGAAAGCGTTGCCGAGTCCCTCTCCTTTTGATGCACCTTTCACGAGACCAGCAATATCAACGAATTCGACGATCGCTGGAACAGTTTTTTCGGGAGTTATCAGCTCAGCAAGCTTTTTTAGCCTTTCATCCGGAACCTCCACAATGCCGATATTTGGCTCAATGGTACAGAAAGGATAATTCGCTGCCTGTGCTCCGTGACTACGTGTTAACGCATTGAAAAGCGTCGATTTTCCAACGTTCGGGAGGCCAACAATACCGATTTTGAGTGACATAGTGCCGAGGCATGCTACTGGAAGCTTTGCGGTAGTGGAAGGTCACCAAACAAGGAATTGTCATACTGAGGAGCGCCGCCGTCCTGTCTTCGAGATATACTCGCTGTCATGGTTCGAGACGCCCCGATGGGCTCCTCACCATGACAACGGCGGTGCGTCTCGAAGGATGATAGACAAGGTTATTAGTATCTTTAGATAATCAGCATCGCATCCCCAAACGAGAATAGCCTTATCTGTTCCTTGATGGCTTGTTTGTAAATCTCCAGCAATTTCTCTCGACCCGTAAACGCTGAAACAAGCATCAAGAGACTTGAGCGTGGAACGTGAAAGTTAGTAATGAGCGCATCGACGAATTGAAGCGGGCTTGATTCGGTGATGAAGAGATTCGTTGAGCCACTGAGTTTAGTGAGTTTGCCATGCTCCGTTGCTGATTCCAGCGTGCGGACGCTTGTCGTACCGACGGCGATGATCGGACGGCCCTCTGCTTTAGCGTTATTCAGGAATTCTGCAGTTTCCTTACTGATAGAATATTTTTCATAATGCAAAGTTCCTGATTTAATCTGTGATTCTGTCAGTGATGCAAACGTTCCGAGCCCTACTGTAAGCGATACATACGATATTGATCTTTCCGACTGTATAATTTTTTTGATCAATTCTTCCGTAAAGTGCAGCCCTGCAGTTGGAGCAGCTACGGAGCCCTTATCTAAGGCAAAAACTGTCTGATATTCTTCTCTTCGTCGTGATTCTGTTAGAGGCGAGTCTTTCATGTACGGCGGCAGCGGAGTTTCGCCATATTGCTCAAGAAGATCATCAAGCTCAGTTATAGTGAAGCTCGGCTGTAAGACTGCTTCCTGATCCATGCGTTCAAGCACTCTAAAACTATAAGTATTCTTCCAATTCAGAATATCACCGGATTTGAAGCTACCTGATGCAAGAACTCGAACTGATTCTTCAGTATGATCTAGTATTAGTGCTGAAACAGCCCCACCGGTGCTTTTGGTCAGTGATATTTTGGCAGGAATAACTTTGGTTTGGTTCATGACGAGCACTACATTTTTTGGTAAGTACTGAATGATATTCATAAAACTATCAAACTTCACGGAGTCTCTCTTTCGATCATAGACAAGCAACCGAGCTCTATCTCTAGGGCTCGATGGCTCTTTTGCAATCAGCTCAGGAGGGAAGGAGTAGTCGTACAATGCAAGTAGTTCCTGAAATGTCATGAGTCGATTGTATGGTTTTTCGTTGTAGTGCGCGACTTTCGTCTATCACTTCTCGATACACGTTCTCGAAGAACGCTACTCGAAGTGACAGAATTTTAAGGGGAGCTTACCTAGCTATTTCTTGCCTCCAGTAGACGAGCGTAGCGCCGAAGCACTTATGTCAGTTCGAGTAGCCTGAGCCGCAATGTCATAACCTATGTCAGTTCGAGTAGCCTGAGCCGCAATGAC
>CALRGQ010000021.1 GCA_943357915.1 Candidatus Peribacteria bacterium | reverse complement strand
AGGAGAAAGACTGAAAAACTTGACGATGACCATAAACCGCTTATTCTATGCCTAGAATGACCTTCACCACTATTCGCCTTACGGTCTGCAAGTTCTCCTGGTTTCAGGGGACGGGCGCGCTGTAAGAGATTCGATCCGGAAAGCCCCCCCCTCCCAGAAGAAAGAGGGATCTTTGTAATAACGTTCTTTCACACCATAGCGATTCGAAACCTGTCGTTTGAGCTCTCTCCGGAGAGCAGAAAAACGCAGGACGTGTCTCGGCTAATTTTTGGTTCTCTTGAAAGAGGATCAGCCGGCACGGCGTGTCATTTTGCGGGAGCAATACAATGTCGTCACATCAGGGTACGCTTCATTCGCAGTCGACGAGGGAATTGGTAAATCGGCTTGCTGGCATCAAGGGCAAAGGCAGATTCATAACTGACCTACGAATTCAGATAGGTCTCGAACTTAAGAATCGGCCTGAGCACGAAGTCAAAGAAGCCGAAGCAAGGCTCACCACGGCTACTGCGAAAAGGTAAACACCCGCCCGCCCGACACAATTTTTATCCTCGGAACCTTGGCTTCTGCTGAGGTTCCGAGGGAATTTTCACACTAAACAACGCCAGATTTCGTATCGCCCAGAAAAGTTTTACAAAGGTGTATTGTCAGTTGTTACTGCCTCCACCGGCTTCTTGATCTTGCCTACAGTTTTTGCATATGCAGCATCAATTTCTTCCTGATTGTGATCCTCGGCTATAGCGTTTCTAGCTGTTTCCATGGCTTCTTTTGCGCCTTCATAGCCTTTTTCGTCAGCAAGCTTGAACCAGACATACGCGGTCAGCGGATCAGCGACGACACCTTCACCATTCACGGACATCACTCCCACGTTGTACTGCGCGCCGGCGTCATCTTGGTATGCGGCCTTCTCAAACCATGTGTACGCCTTGGCAAAATCCTTCACGACGCCTTCCCCACGGACATAGGCGAGTCCAACATTGTACTGGGCATCACGGTTGCCCTGCTTCGCCGCTTTCGTGAAGTATTCCAGCGCTTTAGAAGCATCTTTGGCTACACCGTTACTGCCTTTCAGGTAATCATAACCTGTGATGAGAGCCGTATTCGCCTGGTCCGCATTCATCGGAGTGCAGGCTGCAAGGAAGAAAAGTGCGACGAGAATGGATGCGTGCTTGAGGTTCATAGGAAGCACAGCTTAGTCCAAATGCAACCCACGGCAAAGAGCTGCTTCTTTATGCGCTCTTAATCATTGATACGAATTATTTTTATTTTTTCTTCTTTTGGAACCAAAATTTTCAGGATGCATTCTTTGTTGAACGTTGCCTTCACTTTGCGCGCGTCGATGCTGCACGGCAGCGTGACTTTGCGTTCAAAATCTCCCCAGAAACATTCTTTGATGTAATACTGATCATCAGGAATCGTATCCGTCTGGCGCCGTGCACCGCGAATAATGATCGTACTGTCCTGCACATCGATATCGATGTCCGATAGTCGCACGCCAGCAATCGGCGCCTTCAGAATGTAGTAGTTTTCGTATTCAAAAATATCGAGTGCTACTTGTCCGACGCTGGTCTGTTTCGCAATTGGTTTTTCCTGCTGCTCCGGCACCGGCTGCTTCATCTCATTCTTCATTTCCATGCGCGCGGGAGCCCCTTGTTTACCTACATTTACTGCAGATGAGAAGATGCCGTGGAAGGGGGAAGGTATCATTTCAAGAGATCGTATCGAATTTGGCAGAGACTAGGCAAAAACTCTGTATGGCGCCGTTGGTTTTTTGTGAGATGGTCTTAGCCAACGAATTCTATTTACATCCGCAGCCGAGACGCCGCGTCTCGGTCAGCGACCCGGGGTCGCTGCTGCGGAGAATATGAGAATTTTTCGCTATTATCTGGCAACGAAGGCAGTTGCACCTAACCACGCCAAATCAAACACTGCTTTCATCGTGCGTGCGAACGTGGCGCTTTCTACAATGAGCCCTAGAAGTTCGTCACGGTTCAGAGACACGATGCCGACCGAGTTACCGAAGATCAGCACTTCGTTCTCAAAAAGAAACTGATCACGATTCACGAGTAAGATCTCGATGAGATTCTGGTCGTACGTTGGTGGGAGAAATGGCTCCAGCACATGAACGGTTTCCACTGTTGTCGGTGAGAGATAGCGTGTCTTGATGCCTTTCTTCAGTTTGGCATGTGTATAATTCCTGAAAAATTCCGGAAAAAATTCCGTGACGCTTTTCAGGTTTGTGTAACCAAGAATCTCGCGTTTAGCCGTGAGCGATTCGTGAAAAACTTTTTCAACGCCGTCCCGTCCTTCGTAGAACCGAATCTTTGGCTTGAAGCCAACAGCTGAGATGAGGGATTTTAATTCAGGAAGCAAACCCTTCGTGATGTTCACCTGCTCTTCCGCCATCTTCATGAGCTGCTCCGGTGGCTCGGGAGCAAAGCACTTCACACCGTTTTTGTTGTACTGCGACAGTAGTCGCTTCTCGAGCAAGTTCTCGAGTGTGTGATAACAACTCACGCGGTGAGTGCCGGCTTTGCGTGCGATCACAGAGACAGGCCCGCCGTTAATTTCCAGACATGCGAGATAGATACGCGCTTCTTCCGTCGTGAGGCCGACTTTTTGGAGTTCAGCAAGCATACTGTGCTTATTATACCATATGTTGTAGAAGTTTTTCTACAGTATTTAACATCTGGATTATGGCTTCTATAAAACAAATAAGAAGGTCTTAATGTCACGCTGTTGGACTGATTTTGCTATATGGAGGATACTGTATGCAGACAAACAATCGAGAGAAAGTCCTTATCTTTTCCCTGATTTTTCTTATGCAGAAATGCCTCCAACCTGGCCCTCGAAGCTGCAGCGTAGTGGGCTGCTCGGCCAAGTTTGAGATCACCTCGGAAGATCAGCGTTTCTTGGATCTCTTCAAAGTTCCGGCACCCACCATGTGTCCCGACTGCCGTCTGCAGCGCAGACTGTGTGAGCGCAACACGCGGTGTCTTTACTACCGCAAGTGTGATCTCACGGGTCAGCAGATCATTTCTCAGTACAACACGGATCAGAAGTTTCCGGTCTATAGCATTGATGCATGGACGAGTGACCGCTGGGATGGAACGACCTATGGCCGGGACATCGACTTTTCGCGTCCTTTCTTCCCACAATTCCAAGAACTGTTGGATGTCGTACCGCACTTAGCGCTCTTTAATACACCGGGAACGATGGAGAACAGTGACTACAACAATGCTACCGGATATCTAAAAAACTGTTACCTGATCAGCGAAAGTGATATCTGTGAGGATTGTTATTACTCGAACTTGCTCAAGAAATCCAAAGACCTGTGCGACTGCTCAGTATGTTATGACTGCGAGCGGTGTTACGAATGTATTGATTGCATCAACTGCCACTCACTTCTCTTCAGCCAAGATTGTCTGCAATGTTCGGACAGCTGGTATTTGAAGAACTGCCACGGCTGTAAAGATTGCATCGGCTGTATGAACCAACGGAACAAGCAGTACATGATCTACAACGTGCAGTACTCGAAAGACGAGTATGAAGCGCACAAAAAAGCACTCTCGCCGCACACGCGGAGCGGACTCAAGAAGATGCAGAATGAGACTGACGCATTCTTCGCTACGCAGCCGCACCGCGCGTTGACGACTGAACGGAGCGAGGGATGCAGTGGAGATCGTATCTATGATTGCAAAGGAGCCGTTCACTGTTTCGATGTGAAAGACATTGAGGATTGCCGCCATTGCGAACGACTGTCGCTCTCATGCAAGACATGCATGGATTTCAACTCCTGGGGCCAGAACAGTGAGCTCGTCTACCAGTGCTCAGCCACGGGCGATCGCGCGTACAACAGCAAGTTCTGTTCCACGTGCATTACGATCACGAACTGCGAATACTGCTTCGAGTGCTTCCACTGCTCCGATTGTTTCGGCTGCGCTGACCTGAAGAACAAGAAATACTGCATCTTCAACAAGCAGTACACGAAAGAGGAGTACGAAACGTTGCGATCAAAGCTCGTCACACATATGGAGACCCCCCTTCGCTCCTCCGGAGCTACGGAGGGGCAAACCGGTGAGTATGGAGAATATTTCCCGATGTCGATGTGCGCATTCGCATACAACGAATCCTTCGCGCCCGACCTCTTCCCTATGACAAAAGAGGAAGTGCTCGCACGCGGTTGGCGATGGCATGATGATACGGACTCGCAGAAGAAGTATATGGGCGCGAACATAGAACTCCCTGAAACAAGCGCAGAAGTGGGCGACGGAATCTGCAAGGACATTCTTCTCTGCAAGGCAACGGGCAAGCCGTACAAAGTGATTCCGCAAGAATTCAAATTCTATCAGTCTATGAATCTTCCAATCCCCGAGTTATGTCCTGATGAACGTCACCGTCAGCGTATTGCGAAGAGGAATTTGTACAAGCTCTACGAGCGTGAGTGCTCGAAATGTCAGAAGAAGATCGAAACGACGTATCGGCCAGATGGACCGCCAATCGTGTACTGCGAGGAGTGTTATCTCTCTACTGTTTATTAATCATTAATTTTTTTAACCGCGGGTCAGTAGACCCGCTCTCCATATGCTAAAAAATTGCTCTCATTGTTCGGCCGGATTTGAGATATATCCCGAGGATCAGGCATTTTATAAGGAAATGGATGTATCGCCTCCGACTCACTGCTACTTCTGCCGTATGCAACGCCGTCTGGCCTATCGCAATGAACGTTTTCTGTACCACCGCAAATGTGACAAGACAGGAAAACAAATTATCTCGTCTTTTTCTGTAAACAAACCGTTTCCCGTCTACGACATTGACGTATGGTGGGGTGATGATTGGGATCCTCTGTCATTCGGCGTGCCGCCTGATCTCTCTCGTTCGTTCATGATGCAAATACTGGAACTTCGTAACCGCGTGCCTCGGCTCGCATTGCAGCATCAGAAACCGATGGAGAACAGCGACTACTGCAATTGCGCGAGCCGAAATAAGAACTGCTATCTGACATTCTCTACGAACTCCTGTGAAAACTGTTATTACGGTTCGTGGATCAACGGGTGCAAAGACTGTATCGATAACCTGAACATCGAAGAATGCGAACTCTGTTACGAATGCACAAACTGCCGCCAGTGCTACAACCTTCAGTACAGCCGAGATTGTCACAACTGCTCGGACTCTCTGTATCTGAGAAACTGCACGAGTTGTTCGAACTGTTTTGGCTGTAGTAACCAGGTGAACAAGAAATATATGGTGATGAATGAGCAAAAGACAAAAGCTGAATATGAGAAATTTCTGAAGCAGGTCCCCACGGGCAGCCATGCTGAAATGCAAACAGCTCAAAAGCAGATCGACAACATTCTGCATGACCAAATCGTCAAAGAGTTTCACGGGACAAACTTGGATAACTCCACTGGTGACTATCTTCGCAATTGCAAAAACTGCTTTCTGGCATTTGACTGCGACAACTCGGAGGATCTTCGATACTGCATGTGCTTGAACGAAGCCAAAACCTGCATGGATTACAGCTATTGGGGTAAGAATTGTGAGCGTCTTTATGAATGTCAGGCATGCGGTTACGATCTATTCGACCTTCGCTTCTGCAATCTATGTTGGGAAAACTGCAGTAATCTCACGTATTGCGACCAGTGTTTTTCAAGCCGCGACTGCTTCGGCTGTGTGAGCCTAAAGAAGGCACGTTACTGCATATTGAACTCGCAATACACGAAGGAAGAATATGAAAAACTCGTGCCGAAAATCATTGAGCGAATGAAGAAAGATGAGGAATGGGGTGAATTCTTTCCAGTGTCGCAGAGCATTTATGCATACAACGAAACACTGGCCTGTGAGCAGGCTCCTCTGACGAAAGAAGAAGTCCTAGCCCGCGGCTGGCAATGGCAGGAAGATGATGAAACGACAGGCGGCCTGTATATGGGACCTGCTGCCGATGTTCCCGACAATATCAAAGACGTAACTAATGACATCACGAAACAGATCCTTATCTGCGAAACGACCGGCAAACCGTTTAAGATCATTCCTCAAGAACTACAATTCTATCGCGAGAGAAATATTCCAATTCCGCGGAAATGTCTGGATCAAAGACACAAGGAGCGACTGGCTCTCCGCAACCCACGCAAGCTCTGGAGCCGCACGTGTGCAAAATGCTCAAAAGATATTCAGACAACGTATGCGCCAGAAAGGCCGGAGATTGTGTATTGCGAATCGTGTTATCTGGAAACTGTTTACTAGCCGCGGGTAGAAAACCCGCTCCCATAATTTATGAAAAAAATTTGCACACAACCTGGCCCTCGAAGCTGCAGCGCAGTGGGCTGCTCGGCCTCCTTCGACATCACGCAGGATGATCTACAGTTTTACGACGACATCTCGCCGGTCTTTGGTGCGACGAAGTGTGCTATTCCTCCGCCGACCTTGTGTCCTGCGTGTCGCTTTCAGAGACGTTTAATGTTCCGCAACGACCGGCACCTCTATCACCGCAAGAGCTCGCTCTCTGGAAAGCAGATCATCTCCATCTACGCACCAGAACACACCTTTCCCGTGTATGACCAAGATGAATGGTGGGGTGATCAGTGGGATGCTAAAGCTTTCGGACGCGAGATGGATTTTTCGCGACCGTTCTACGAGCAATTACAAGAACTCCGACTCACGGTGCCGCGCGTCTCACTCTTCACAACTGGCGCTGAGAACAGCTATTACACCAATCACACGCTGTTCCTGAAAAACTGTTACCTCATCTTCGGCGGAGGAAACGCCGAGGACTGCATGTTTGGCAATTACATCTCGTTTTCCAAAGACACGCTTGATGGACTCTGTTTGTACTCGTGCGAACGGTGTTACGAAGGCATTTCCTCGCAGCGATGTTACGACTGCGTGAACTTCATGAACTGCCGCGACTGCACATCGTGCCTCATGATTGAAGATTGTGAATCGTGCACAAATTGCATCGGGTGCTTTGGCCTGCACCGCAAGGAGTACTGCGTCTTTAACGAAGAGGTTGGAGAAGAGGCGTACAAAAAACTACGGGCCGAACTCGGCACGCTGACGCACGCCACGATGGACGCGTTGAAGATCCGTTTTGAAGACCTCAAGCGTGGTCTTCCTCACCGCGCTGCTCACACGTACGCATCCGAGAATTGCACCGGCGACGCCATTTATAACAGCAAGAACTGTCACAACTGTTTTGATATCACGAACTGCGAAGACTGCGACAATGTGGCATTCACGCCGAAGGGAATCCGTAGCAAAGATTGCACATTCACATCTCCCGAAGGTGTCGATCACAACTACTTCGCTGGCTCAACGGTGGGTTCACCGCGGTCGGCTTTCACGTTCCTTACATGGTATGGAAGTGATGTGTACTGCTCACTGGAGTGCCATCACTGTCGTGACTGCTTTGGGTGCACCGGGATGCGTAATGCACGTCACTGCATCCTCAACAAGCAGTACACGGCGGATGAGTACAACGCGCTTGTTCCCAAGATCATCGATCATATGCGCGCAACAAGCGAATGGGGGCAATACTTTCCTCTCGCCATGTGTCCGTACGGCTACAATGAAACGAACTCCGTCGATTACTTTCCACTCACGAAAGAGCAGGCCAAGGCACAGGGTTTTGCGTGGCGCGATGAGTCGGATCAGAAGGAAACGTACTTGGGTCCGCCGCCTGAGGTTCCCGGTGATATCACGCAGATAGGCGATGATATCTGCGACAAGATTCTCGTGTGTGAAGTCACAGGCAAGCTCTTCAAGATCATCCCGCAGGAGCTCGCATTCTACCGCTCGATGGGTTTGCCGCTGCCCAAACGCTGCTTCGAGCAACGTCACAAAGACCGTATCGCGAAGCGGAATCCAAGAAAGTTATGGCGTCGTACATGTTCGAAGTGTTCCAAGGAGATTGAAACGACATACTCGTCAGACCAGCCGGAAATTGTGTACTGCGAATCGTGCTACCAAACTGCCGTTTATTAACCATCCCGCTCTCTCTTTATGAATACCTGTACCGAGTGCAAAAAGAACTTCGATGTCACGAAGGACGATCTCGCTTTTCTCGACATGCTGTCACCAGTCATAGGCGACAAGAAGCAGTCACTCCCTCCTCCGACGCAGTGCCCCGACTGCCGTCTCCGTCGCCGCATGGCGTGTGTGAATCAGCTCGCGCTCTACGAGCGGAAATGTGACCTCACTGGCACCGCGGTCATCTCCAACCTCCGGCCGGACGCTCCGTATAAGGTCTACCGTCAGCAGGATTGGCATAGCGACGCATGGAGTGCGCTCGACTACGGAAAAGATTTTGATTTCTCACGTCCTTTCTTTGATCAATGGAAAGAACTTTGCCTCGTGGTTCCGCGTCCGAATCTCTTCACGGGCTACGAGTTCGATGAAAACGCCGCGTACACCAATCACTCAGGCAAGAACAAAGATTGTTACCTTATTTTCGACTCCGATGAGAATCGCGACTGCTACTACAGCTACAGCGTGAACAGCTGCGTGAACTGCCTCGACTGCTTCCGCGTCCGTAAGAGCGAGCTCTGCTACCAGTGCGTCGACTGCGTGCGCTGCTACGGCTCTTCGTATCTCCAAGACTGCGACAACTGTTCCGATTCGATGTTCCTGAAGAACTGTACGGGCTGTAAAAACTGCTTGATGTGTAGCAACCTGAAGAACAAGGAATACCACGTCGAGAACAAACCTGTGAGCAAAGAAGAGTACGAACGCTTCCGCACGATGCTCCGGTCGCGCTCAGCTATCACCGGTGCATCCACGCGCTTCGATGCGCTTAAACTGGAGTACCCGCAGAAGTACATGCATGGCATTCAGAACGAAGGATGCGTTGGCGATTACTTGGTGAACTGCAAGAACGCGGTGATGTGTTTCGATAGCGAAGACTTGTGGGATTGTCGGTACGTTTTCCAAGGCTTCATGCCCTTGAAGTCGTGCATGGACATCCAGGAATGTGGAGATGGTGAACTCCTGTACGAGTGTTCGGTGGCCGGATACAACGCGCACGCATCTCTCTTCTGTAGTCACATCCTCGCGAGTTTCAGTGACATGATCTACTGCTCGATGTGTCCGCATTCCAAGAACTGTTTCGGCTGCATCGGTGTGCAACGGAAGCAGTATTGCATCTTCAACAAGCAGTACACGAAGGATGAGTACGAGATGTTGGTGCCGAAAATCATCGATGCGATGCGAACATCAGGAGAGTACGGCGAGTTTTTCCCGATCGATATTTCTACGTACGCCTACAATGAATCTCTCGCGCAGGATTACTACCCAATGACGAAAGAACAGGTGAAAGAAAAAGGTTGGAAGTGGCTCGATGAAGCCGAGAAACAGGGACAATATCTCGGGCCAGATATCGAACTTCCGGATACCATCGATGACGTCACTGACGAGCTATGCAAGAAGATCCTGACATGCGTGGACAGTGACAAGCAGTACAAAGTCATTCCGCAGGAGCTCAAGTTCTACAGGCAGATGCATCTTCCTGTTCCGCAGTCCTCATTCTTCGCGCGGCACAAGAAACGCTTGGCGCTCCGGAATCCGCGCGTGCTCTTTGATCGGAAGTGCGACAACTGCGCAAAAGCAATCCGCACGACGTATTCGCCAGATCGCGCAGAGAAAATCTTCTGCGAGGAATGTTATTTGGAGAGCGTTTTGTAATTGATGTATCGCAGCGGAAGATCCACATCTTCCGCGGAGGTTACGAACCTCCGCTAGGGGAGAGGCTGCCGACCTTTGTCTGCACCTTTCCATGCAAGCTCGAACACCGCGCGTTCGGTCTTGGCATACACCGGACTTTCGATGATCATGCCGAGAAGTTCGTTCGGATTCAGCGACAAGATAGCCGCGCGATCGTTGTAAAACGCGATTTGGTACTCGAATGCAGCGTGGGCTGGATCGACAAACAGCACTTCTACAAGGTGTGTATGGAAACCCTGTGGATAGCAATGGCCAAGATGCTTCAGGCCTTCATTGGAGTGCGGCGATAGAAAGCGGGTGCGGATCCGTTTCTCCAGTTTCCGGTTCGCGTAGTCGATGAGTTCGTTCTCTGGCAACACGCGGGGGAGTGCGCCAAAGTCCGTATAGCCGATAATTTCTTTCTCTGCGTTCAACGTGTCTTCCAGAACATTGCGGATGCCTTCGGTTCCTTCGTAGTATTGGATCTTCGGTTTGTACGCGAGGGCGTGGGTCATCGAAAGCAGTTCGGGCAGGATTTTCTCGGCTCGCTCCAGCTTTTTCTGTTGCTTGCGTACCAGGATCCGAGGGTCTTCGGCCGAGAAGTGACGCACATTGTTTTTCGCGAACTGGGCGATCAATCCTTTCGCCGTCAGCCCTTCCAAAATTTTGTAACACACGACGCGGTGGACGCCTGCTTGTTTGGCGATCGCACTCACGTACGAACCGCCGAGCTCCAGGAGCGCCACGTACACTTTCGCTTCGTCTTCGGTGAGGCCAAGCTCGATCAAATCAGAAGTTTGCATGATTGTTGTAATAAAATTACTACAGATCTTACATCATTATATTATGGCTTACACATAATGTAAAGTAGTGTTTCTATCAATCATCTGTATTGACTGATATACATTTAGGAATAGAGTGGCATCTTACTTCTCCCCAACATTCCATGACCGCTGCCTGCGTCTCATGCAAAGAATCATTCCTCATCACAGATGATGACGTGGCTTTCATGGATCGCGTCTCTCCAGTCATCGCGGGGAAGAAGTGTTCCATCCCTCCACCAACACATTGTCCGGATTGCCGGCAACAGCGTCGCCTGAGCATCATGAACGAACGGTTCTTCTACTCCGCTGTCTGTGGACTGTGTGGCAAGAGCACGCTCACCGAGCAACCGACGCATTCCAAGAAAATGGTGTACTGCCGTGAGTGCTCACACGGGGATCGGTGGGATCCATGTGAGTACGGCCGCGAGTTCGATTTCACGCGACCGTTCTTCGACCAAATGAAAGATCTCTGGGATGCGATTCCGGTGCAGAACCTTCTGAATGCCGGTACCAATGTGAACTCGGATTACATCCACTACGCCGGGTTCGCCAAGAACTGTTACCTCATCATGCACGCCGATTTCTGTGAGGATTGCTACTACGGATATGGCTTCAAGAAAAACACGGGCTGTGTCGACGGTTTCTATAATTTGTCCTGTCAGTGGTGTTACGACTGTGTCGATGTGAACAGTTGTTACGGGCTCAAAGGATGCCAAGATTGCATCAACTGCAGCGCATCGTCATTCCTGCGTGACTGCGTCGGATGCAAGCATTGTTTCCTCTGTGTTGGGCTCCGCGATAAAGAGTACTGTTTTGAAAATCGACAGCTGACGAAAGAGCAGTACGAAGCGGAGATGAAAACATTCGACCTCGGATCGTACAAAACCTACCAAGAGTGCAAGGCTCGTCGTTCGGGCATCGAAAAGAACCATGCGTTCAAGGAATTTCATGGCCATAACCGCGAAAACTGTTCTGGTGATTATCTGGCCAACTGCAAGGACACACGTGACAGTTTCGATTGCGAGAGTGTTGAGGACGGACGCTACTTGTACCAGATCGTCACGGGTGCCAAAAGCATCGGGGACATCTATCAGTATGGCCTTGGGCTCAATGAATCGTACGAGTGTGCGGTGGCAGGCAATGGCAGTTACCATGTGTTGTTCTGTCACAACGCGCACGTGAATTGCAGTGACCTTCTGTACTGCTGGTATGTGCAGAGCTCCAACAATTGTTTCGGATGCATCAACATGCACCACAAGAAGTACTGCATCCTCAACAAGCAGTACACGAAGGAGGAGTATGAGGAGCTTGTGCCCAAGATCATCGAACACATGCGTACCACCAAGGAGTACGGCGAATTCTTCCCCACGACCTTCTCGCCATTCGGATACAACAAGTCTTCGGCGCAGATGTACTACCCGCTGACGAAAGCCGAGGCGGAGAAGAGGGGATGGACATGGGATGAAGTGCCCGAAGAGCCGCCGTCGGTTTCCAAGGTCATCGCTGCTTCCGTGCTGCCGGATTCCATCAAAGACATTCCCGATGACATCTTGAATTGGGCCGTAACATGCGAGGTGACCGCCCGCCCTTTCAAAATCACGCCGCAGGAATTGCGCTTTTACCGCGAACAGAATCTCCCGGTTCCGCATCGCTGTCCTGACCAGCGCCACCTCGACCGTTTCGCACTCCGGAATCCTCGGAAGTTCTTCGATCGCACATGCGGCAAGTGCAAGAAGGCGATCAGGACGACATACCAGCCTTCGCGTTCTGAAATTGTGTATTGCGAGGAGTGTTATGTGAAGGAAGTGTACTGATCATTCTTCCGTACTAGAATTCCATAATCCCGCATGCCATGCGCGGAAGGCATCTGCGAGGTTTTTGTTCTCCATACGCACGATCGTGCTTTCATCATCGTAGGCAAAAAACGAAACGACGTCTCCAAAAACAACGGTATCTGTCGAGAAGTCGATTCCCCTTGGCAGCACTCGGATGTGGTACTGATCGTCTTGAGACATCTCCGTAAGATAACGCTGTGTTCCTTTATTTCTAACCAATAAGTCTTTCCCTCGAAACGTTGTCTGCTTACCAAAGAGCGAGTGCATGACATTGCCACCGAAGGTCTCGTACATCGCGAGTGGATTAAAGAATGCGACGAATTCATGCTGCAATGCTTCTCGGTACACCTGCTTCATGCCTTCCATTCCGGAAAGCATCGTGACACGTGGTTTACCAATGAGAGGACTTGTGAGGGACTCCAACATCGGCAGTGCTCCTTCAACAATTGGTTTGAGGCTTCGAAATTCTGCTT
The DNA here is from genome assembly GCA_943357915.1 of Candidatus Peribacteria bacterium. GTDB lineage: Bacteria > Patescibacteriota > Gracilibacteria > Peribacterales > Peribacteraceae > JAGORY01. Next base: position 9,992 of record CALRGQ010000021.1, on the reverse strand, counting down.
CGCGGTCATCGATGTAGCTGAGAAGATTTCGAGGATCCTCAGCAACGAAGTGCAGCACCTTGCCTCGCTCAATCTCCGAGACGAGTCCCTTCAGTTCCAGGCTGCGAAGCACGAGGTATGTATGACTACGGGATTGCTTCGCTTTCGTCGCGATGACGCTTGCCCGAGCAATTTTCATCGGTAAAAGTGCTAGATACACTTCCACTTCCCGCGGATCGAGACCGATACGAGAGAGGAGCGGACGCAGAGCCTGAGGTTCCTGTGCGCTTTTCTTCATGGGCTTAGTATAGCGTAGTGTTGTCTAAAATTATAGACAAAAGAGGTTCTATGCTTCAATAAGGCCTTATTTATGTATCAATAATGATGTCTGTGGATAATGGACAAATGTAAATAAATGTGAGATAGTAGGTGCATGCAAAAATTAGATTCTCCACCACCATCGGCTGAAAATGTAGATCAAGATCTCAAAAGAGTTTTGAGTGATTGCTCCGATCTAACCGGGCAGGTTGGCCTACTTTATACTGGCGATACTGAGGGTAAAATAGTACATAATTTACTATCTGTACTTACATTTCTGACTAGGGCTTGGGAAGATCAAAGTAAGGAGGATGCATTAGTTTTTTTTGAACAGTATCGGAAATCACTTGCTGAGGAACTTGATCCTAGTGCAGATTATCTAACACGAAAACAAATAAAATTTAATTTTAAGAGAAACCGGCCAAAAGGTGGAATAACTAAAGCACACATGGATAGCGCAGTCGATGTTGCTGTTCGCTTGGAGGCCCAGGAAACAGACACAGTGCGATCTGGATTCGGTGATGATGATGAAGAATGCATGAATTACGCATTTGTTGAGCTCTGGCGTATTTTTGATCTTGTGAATCAATATTTGGGTGGCCCCTTAGTGGTGTTGACTGAGCCAGAGCGTGATGCATTAATAATGAACTTCGTACATGCCTGTGGTGTTACTACGAGATCGATTGGTTTCATCAAGGAACAATTGTGGAAAATATTGGAACCGTATGTTGTCGTTGATGGAAATACAGTTGACGTACGGGAAGGTGTTGCAACGGTCAGTCAGGGAAACACTGATGATGTGAATAGACTTTTGAACAGGAAAACATAGGTACTGACCATGAGCCGCTGGTACAATCGATTCCATGCAGAAAATGTGTGCCAACGGCTGGTGCAAGCAATCCTTTGAAGTGACAGAGGAAGACAGGGCAATGCTCACTAAACTCAGGCCTACGATAGGAGGTGAAATATTTGACCTCCCAGAACCCACGATGTGCTTTAGCTGCCGATTGCAGCGCAGAACCGCATTCTACAATTGCCGCTCACTCTACAAGCGTCCCTGCGATTTCACGAAAAAAAATCTCATTTCCATTTTTTCGCCCGACAAACCCTACACCGTGTACCACAAAGACATTTGGTTCAGCGACCAGTGGGATCCGCTTCAGTACGGTCGAGCGTTTGATTTCAGCAGGCCATTTTTTCCTCAATTCATGGAATTCACGGAATCAGTCCCGCTCCAATCCATCGCGCATATAGGACCGGATAACATCAATAGTGATTATACAAACGACAACTACAAACTGAAGAACTGTTTTCTCATATTCGATGGCGAGCAGGCCGAAGACTGTTACTACGGCCACACGTTTGTCCTGACAAAAAACTGTGTCGATTTCGTCTTCCTTTACGAGTGTGAACTTTGTTTTGAATGCGTGCACTGCCAAAAGTGCTATGATCTGTCGTACTCGCGTTACTGCATCAACTGTTCTTCCAGCTGGTTTTTACGCGACTGTATCGGCTGCAAGGATTGTTTCGGCTGCGCCAACCTGCGCCAGAAACAATACTGCATTTTTAACGAACAGAAAACGAAGGTGGAATATGAGGCATTCCTGAAAGAATGGGTCTCCGATTCCTATGCTGCGAGCGCCACCATGAAGGAGCGGACTGAAGCTTTTTTCCTGACGCAGCCCGTGAAGGCTGTTCGCGGCGAACAGAATGTGAACTCGCTTGGAGACAACCTTTCTGAATGCAAAGGTTCGTACTGGTGTTTTGATTGCAACCAACAAGAAGAAAGCCGTTATTGCACCGACTGCCTCATGAGCAGCAAAGACTCAATGGATATCCATGTCTGGGGAGACAACCAAGAACTCTGCTACAACTGCTGTGTCATTGGGGCAGGCTCTCGGGGGCTCATCGGAGACTACTACGTCACCCAAAACTGCACCGACGTTCTCTATTCGCTCTATTGTTCGCATGGATGTGCCAATCTTTTCGGCTGCGTCGGACTCAGGCGGGCGCAGTACTGCATTTTCAACAAGCAGTACACACAGAAGGAATATGAGACACTAGTACCAAGGATTATCAGGCATATGCAAGCTACCAAAGAGTGGGGTGAATTCTTTCCACCGGAATTTGCACTCTTCGGATATAACGAAACGATGGCTCACACGTTTTTCCCGTTAACGAAAGATGAATGCCTGAAACGAGGCTGGCAGTGGTGCGACTTTGAAGCGCCGGTGGAAGCCACGCTCGTCATTCCAGCTGATCAACTTCCCGATAACGGCTCCGATGTGCCCGACGATATCCTGAACTGGGCGATCATCTGTGAGGTCAGTGGCAAACCGTTCAGGATCATCAAACAGGAACTGGATTTTTATCGCCATCATCACGTACCAATTCCACGAAGACACCCGAATCAGAGACATCGCGATAGGTTCTCTCTGAAGAATCCTTTCATGCTTTTTCCGCGCGAGTGTGCACAGTGTCAAAAACCAATCTCGACGAGTTATTCACCAGACAGGCCTGAGATTGTCGTGTGTGAGGAATGCTATCTTGCTACGGTCTACTAGCGTAGAGACGTGCGGCGCGCACGTCTCACCATAAGCGAATCAAAAACGAATCTCGTCAACGATGCTGAGAGCTATTGGACGTTAGGAATGTATTTGGATTTTCTCCTACGGATACCATATGTGTTTCGTCAGGTTTCACTTGTCTGATTTGTAACCCAAACTTCGAAAAAACATTCTCGTACTTCGACTCACGATATTCTGAGATGCCCAAAGCAACTAAGCGTACTTTTGGGGGTTCTCCAGGACTATTAGTACGGTACTGTGCTACGAATGATGCAAGTGTGCCCTCCCAAACAGTCGTAACTCCAGAGTTGTCCACAAAAACAAAACTTCGATCATTGATTTTACAGGCAGCAAAAACATGCCAATGCTTCGTGCCTTCTTCTGGATTATTCGCCCAGGTCGAAACCATGTACGACGTGATACCATTTCTGTAGAGAATTTCACATGCGTGCTGCATAGGGTCGTTACAATCCCATTCTGCTTTAGGAACCTGTGATGCTTGTTTGATGGATAGCCGATAGTTCCATACGTATTCCACAAGGCCTTTTTCACTGCCACTCGATCGAGGAGGAGAGAGGGTTGCGCGTAGCATTCGGCGCGCAGTATCTGTTAAGGATTCTGGAGCAATGTTCTTGTCCTTGTAATCAGGTGGACTGTCATCATGACTATCAATTGTGACTACTCGCATCGAAGGGAATTGTGTTCGAAGAATCGATAGTACTGTCTCAAGACTGACGGGGTTTTCTGTCTGTTCGAAATGTGTATTGTCAGATGCAGGTTGAGACAGTTCTGTCACTACGCCAACAGTGATCGCTGGGGCTGCAAGAACATTGCACAATGAACTCTTTACGAATGATCTTCTGTCCATCCCCTCACTAGGTGATTGCAGTCGATCATGAGGTATTGTGGCAAGCATTCTTTCCATAGAAAGATCGTAGCCAGTAAACGTGGAGGTGCAATAATATAGCCCCTGATAGGGACGAGATTGGCTACTGCTAGCGCTATTATCTAACCACAGTCTACTAAAATCCGAACACATCAAAAAAGTCCTTGCGATGCGTACGAAGCGTTTCCATGGATGCGCGCCCCAATTCTCCAAGGATGACTTCCTTACTGAGGGTGGCGATTTTATCCAAACGCACAGTGGAACGAACCTTGAGTCCGGTACCTGAATCTGCAGGTAGCGAAAAACTGAGCGACCCACGCGATGGCTTAGAACTGATAAAACAGACGATGACGTCACTCTGTTTTGCGCGCGTTGCAGATACGATGAGAGCCGGCCGCACTTTAGTGGACGACAAATCCGTAAAGGGGAACGGCACAAGCACGATGGTACCGAAATCATACATACCGTTTTTTGAGATCGTTCACACTGTAAAGATTTGGCTCGTCTTCAAGAAAAGAAAAACTTTCCGATGCGGCATTGATATCAGTCACTGGCGCTTCATCCGCCGCAAAAGCAACAATCAGTACTTCAGCTCGACCAGCGTGTCCTAGCGCAATCGTTTTCTTCTGGTATCTCACTTGATTTACCAGCTCCCCAAGCATCGTACGTGCTTCACTGATGGAGTAGACCTGCATAGAAGAGAGTGGGAATGTACGAAAAGTACAATGTGTACAGATTGTACATCTGAAGACCGCTAAGCACAAGAAGTAGATGCCCCTGCAGAGGTATACTGGCTCTCAATGAATCATACCTGCGTCTCCTGCTCGGCAAACTTTACCGTCACTCCGGATGACGTGGCGCTTCTAGACCGAATTTCCCCAGTCTTCGGTGACAAGAAAATGATCCTCCCGCCACCAACGCATTGTCCTGCTTGCCGACAACAAAAATGCACCGCCTGGCGCAATGAACGCAGTATTTATTTGCGAGCGTGCGGCATGTGCACAAAAAACTTTCTCTCGATTTTCCATCCAGACCAGCCTTACAACGCGATATGCCCAGCATGTTTTTGGTCAGACTCTTGGAATCCACTCGAGACTGGAAAAGAGTTTGATTTCACCCGTACGTTCAGTGAACAATTTTCGGAACTCCTGAAGATAACGCCACTCCTCGGGCTTATCAATATCAATACCGAGAATTCTGAGTACTGTAGCCGAGCGTACGGCGGTCGGAATAATTATCTTTCTTTTATTCTGCTCTTTGAGTCTGAAAATATTCTGTATTCGTACTACACGATGCACTGCAAAGACTGTACGGACTGCTGCGTCATCCAGGAATCACAGCTGTGTTATGAAGTCGTCGATGGCGAAAACTGTTACCGATGTGCGTACTCCACGCGAATTCGTAACTGTAACGATTCCTTGTTTTTGGAGGATTGCATTGGATGTACCAGCTGCTACCAGTGCAAAAACCTGCATCAGAAGTCCTACTGTATTCAAAACAAGCAATACTCTAAAGAAGAGTATGAGAAATATCTTTCGCAGTGCGATCTACAGTCAGCTCAGGGTGTTGCGATGCAAAAAGACATTGCTGAGACGTTTTTCCTCACTCTGCCCAACCGTGCTGTCGTACAGATCAACTGCGAAAATGTCACCGGAGCGAACATTACGAACTGCCGAAACAGTTATCAGATTTTCGATTTCTACGAATCTGAAAATATGCGTTACTGCACGTTTGGGGAAAAGGCACATGACTGTATGGACTGCTACGGATTTGGCACATCTGAATTTTGTTACTGCTCTAATAATATGATGGGTGGCAATAAAAATACGTTCTGTGTAGATACCAGCTACAGCTCAGATTGTTTGTACTGCTACAGCTGTAATACCAATGCGAGCCAGCTCTTTGGCTGTGTGAGCGTGAAGAAAAAATCATACTGCATTCTCAATAAGCAATACACGAAAGAAGAGTATGAAGAACTCGTACCAAAAATCATCGAACATATGCAGAAGGCAGGTGAATGGGGAGAAGGCTTCAGTATTGATATTGCGCCGTGGGCCTATAACGAGACCGAAGCACAGCAGTATTTTCCTCTTGATGAGACTCAGGCTGCAGCACGCGGTTGGAAGTGGCGGGGGAAAGACCTGAAGGAACATCTTCCTCCAACCGCTTCGGTACCCGATACGCTCAGTGAGGCATCTCATGAACTCACCAAAGAGAGATTTGCCTGCAGTCATTGCAATAAAAAATTATAAAATCATCCAGCAAGAATTGGATTCCCACCGATCACTTGGCGTGCCTCTTCCATTATTCTGCCCTGACTGTCGCCATGCACACCGCATGCAGAAGCGTCATCCGCGCGTGCTGTGGGACAGAACATGTGCTCATTGCGGCAAGCCGATGCAGACAACCTATGCCCCTGAAAGGCCTGAGATTGTTTACTGCGAAGATTGTTATCTTTCTACTGTTTACTAGCCGCTATCATTTCTAACCGCGGGAAGCATCCCGCTCTCTATGCAGCAGACTTTTTCATCATGTCGAAGAGGAAGTGAAACACCTGCGCCATTTCCTGTTGTTTGATCTTGAGGCCGATCGGCGTTTCCTTGAAGGTCAATAGGTAGACTGCTGTACCTGCCAGGAAGATGTGTGTCGCACCTCCGGCGGCTGGTAGTTTCTCTGGGTTTAGTTCGGCCGTCAGACGGTGTTCCATGCGCTCGGGGATGAGCGTGCCCGTGGCTTCCAGCACATCCATATCGATACGCTTTTTCTTGATGGCAACGAGGAATTCGGACGTAAATTTGGAGAGAGGAACATTGCCAAGTTTTTCGGTGAACGTGTTGGTACTCAGCATGCGGATCTGCCGAACACCCTGGATACCAAGTTCATGCAAGATATCGCGGAAGCAACTCTGGATACCGCTCTGACCTTCGAAGACTTGTACACGTGGAATGACTGGTTCATCACTCTCAAGTGCCTTGATCTGTTTAGCGATCAGCGGAAAGTCACTCAACATTCCTTTGATCGATTCTTCGCGTTCCTTCAAGAGTTTCTCGATCGCCTCCGGACTCTCCACGCCGAAATGCTGGATAGCGTGTGTGTAATACACCTTCACGAGTCCGAGTGTCGTCAGCCTTTTCAAATGCTTATAGGTTGTCACGCGGTCCATCTTCACGCGTCTCGCGATCAACGATGCTGGTTGCACACCAAGTTCAGCTAGAGCAAGGTAGATCCTTTGTTCTTTCTCTGGGAGGCCGAGCTGGGAGAGATACTGTTGTAGCATAGATCTGTTGTTCTTCTTGAAGAACAGTATACGCCAATTTTAATATTATTTACAGTTTGCAAGCCATCTTTCTGTTATTTGATTCTTTATAGTTATGAAATCTACCTGCACATGTTGCGTAGAAGCATTCGACATCGATGATGCGGATCTGGAGTTCTACACAAAAGTCTCGCCGCTTGTCGGAGGTACAACACTCAGCGTTCCGTCCCCAACCCACTGCCCCGATTGTCGTCAGCAACGGCGCATGTCGTGGCGCAACGAACACACGCTGTACCGAAGCTCGTGCAAAAATTGCGGCCGCGCGATCATCTCGGCTCTGAGTCCGCAGTCACCGTACGTTCGTTTCTGTCATGACTGTTGGTTTAGTGATACATGGGACGGCAAAGAACACGGTCGCACGTTCGATATGAATCAAACGTTCTTTGACCAGTTTCACGAACTTCATCAGGCCGTGCCACAACTCGCGGTATCCATCTGGAATTCGGAAAATAGTGACTACTGCAACTACATCGGCGATGTGAAGGACTCCTATTTATTGTTTGGGTCGGTGTACTCACAAGATTGTTATTACGGCTCGCCGTATTACTCTAAGAACTGCGTCGATACGCTCGTCGTCCGCAATTGCGAACGGTGTTACGAGTGCGTGGATTGCCGTGAGCTCTATGACTGTTCGTGGTGCCAGGACTGCATCGGCTCGCATGGGCTCCTCTACTGCCGCGATCTGCAATCATGTGACGATTGCATTGGTTGCGCTGGGCTTCGGCGGAAAAAATTCTGTATCTTCAATGAACAACTCACTGAAGCCGAATATAAGAAACGGAAATCCGAACTTGATCTCACTAACCCCGTTGTTCGCGTGACGCTCCAAGCCAAACTTTCGGAACTCGTGGCAGCCATGCCGCACCGTTACATGCAGAGCAACAAGACCGAGGACGCGAGCGGAAATTTCGTCTATGAGAGCAAGAACGCTCACGACGTCTATTACGCCGACAAGTGTCACGACTGTCGGTATTGCGCGCAGGTCGTGGATCTTAAAGATTGTCATGATCTCAACTTCACCGAAGAGAATGAACTGTGTTATGAGTATCTCGGTGCATACCAGAATAACCGCGTACTCTTTTCACTGTTTTGCAATCGCGTGAACGAATCGATGTACTGCATCGCGTGTCACCGCTCGTCTCACTTGTTCGGTTGCAGCGGACTCAAGGACGCGTCGTACTGCATCCTGAACAAACAATATACAAAGGCAGAATATGAAAAACTCGTGCCGAAGATCGTGGAACACATGAGGCAGAACCGAGAGTATGGCGAGTTCTTTCCGGCAGGACATTCTCCATTCGGATACAACGAGACCGTGGCTGAAGAATATTATCCGATGACGGAAGACGCAGTCCGGTCGCGTGGATGGAGGTGGAATACCGATCTGCCGTATGCAACGGGTAAAGAGACGGTGATGTTCGATCAACTTCCGGTGGCAATCGCCGATGTACCGGATTCCATCACGCAGGAAATCCTGGGATGTGAGCCGTGTGGCCGCAATTACCGTGTTATTCCGCAGGAGCTCGCGTTCTACAAGTCTCAGAACTTGCCGCTTCCATACGCATGTTTCGACTGTCGGCATCGTGCGAGAATCGCGCAAAGAAATCCTCGTACGTTATGGAATAGAATATGCGCGAAGTGCGATAAGTCGATCGAGACAACTTATGCGCCAGATCGCCCGGAAACGGTATATTGTGAGGAGTGCTACCTGAAAGAAGTATACTAACGCATACCTACCGCCTTCTTCAGTTTCGGTACTTGCACCACCTCGAGGTCATCCAAGCGACTATCAACATTATCAATCTGTAGCGTCGTTTGTGCGTGATTACGCATCGCCTGCTCGTGGTTGAGAGTGGCTTCTTGGTGGTTGCGATCTACTTTTGCCTCAAGTCGGCTAAGTCCTGATCTGAATTCATCTCGCAGTCTTAGCTCCATCGCTTGCATATGCTGCAGAAGAATTGCCGGTGTAACGCCATCATTCTGTGAATCCATAGAGACGGATAATACTCCGCCTCTTTTCTCGTATGCAACCTAAATTCCGTACAGAGCATTCTTCTGTAACCAGCAATTTCCAGTACCCATTTTCCTAAAAAAAGCCTATCCTAGAGCCTTAGAAAGCATATACGGTGCTTTGATAATTTATCAATTTTATAGTATAATATACTAAATGGCACTCAGCCACCTCCATATCATCGTTCCGCAAGGTGTTGAGGGTCAGAAGAAGCCGGAATCTAAGTTCCAGGAACTGCTGATCAATTTGCGTAATACGTTTACGGGCACGCGCGTGAGCCTAGAATTCTATGGCGTGGGTCAGTACACGTACTTCTTCGTCGCGGTTGAGGAGCGATTACTGGAAACGGTGGAGGGGTTGATCTACGCAACGTTTCCAGAAGCCGAAGTGAAAGAAGCTCAGGATTACACTCTGTCGTACGATCCTGAACACACCGGCATCGCGGGTGCGACGATCAGCCTGCACCACTCGGATATTTATCCGATCAAAACCTATGACATGTTTGAGGAAGACAGTGCGACCCGTCTTTTTTCGGTGATCTCGAAGATTCCGAGCGGAGACCAAGCGTGGGTCCAGATCATCGCTGAACCGCAGGATGACACTGCTTTTTTTCACCTGCGTCGTCGGTGGGCGATTCGTATCGCAGATTTTCTGCACTTTTTCTCGGTGCGAGATCGCATGCGTCCGGGCGGACGGAAGAGTATCCAGCCACGTCGGCACCAGCTCGCGCATGAAAAAGCTGAGATCAAGCCCTACCGAGTCAGTATTCGCTTAGCGTACATCAGTGCAGACCATGCATCTGCCGAGCGCAAGCTTACCGCTCTTGCGAGCAGTTTCTCTCAATTTAATGACAAAGACATCAACGAATTTCATCCGCACACGTACCACGGTCAGACGCAGAAATTTGTCGATCAG